>CAIXPF010000140.1 GCA_903921205.1 uncultured Acidimicrobiia bacterium
CCAATGGCGGCTCCGGTGAGCGGCGCAGAGCAGGGAGGCGGCGCAGAGCAGGGAGGCGGCGCAGAGCAGGGAGGCGGCGCAGAGCAGGGAGGCGGCGCAGACTCGGCGGATGCCGTGCCGGCTGCACCGGTGGCGGCGTTCCTACGGTTGCAGCTGGAGGGCCTGGCGCCGTTCGATTTCGTCTCGGTCGGTACGCCGATGCCGCCGTTCGCCGCAACCCAGATCGGTCGCACGCCGCAGGGCACCTTCGAGGTGCGCGTTCCTCCCCAGGAGGAAGGCAGGCCGATCGAGGTCGCCCAACGTGCCCGGCTGGTCGAGCGGGGCTTCGCCTCGCCGGCACCGGCCGATCCCACCGTGCCCTGGAGCAAGGAGGTCGCAGGCGTCGACGCCGCCCTCGGCGAGGCGTTGACGGTGATGCGCGACGTGCTCGGTGGCGATGTGCGGACCACCCTCGACGTGCTGCACGGCTCGGCCCGGGCCTTCCATGAGGCCCAACAACGACTCGAGGAGCTGCGCCGGCGGATCGAGCCCATGCTGGCCGAGCTCAGCGGACAGCAGCCGCAGCTCGACGCCGACGGCGATTACACGCTGCGGGTGGGCGAGGTGTCGGTGATCATCGTGCCCAGGGCGATCCCTGGCGCGATGACCGTGGTCCGGGTGGTGACGGTGACCAACAGCGAGGTCACCATCGGACCCGAGCTCGGGTTGTTCCTGGCCCGGCTGAACTTCGGGCTGATGTTCGGACGTTTCGCGCTCGACGTCGAGCACCGGGCCATCTGGTTCGACGAGACCTTGCTCGGCGACGGCCTGACGGCCGAGCAGCTGCGCTTCACCGTCGAGATGGTGGCCCGCACGGCGATGGAGTGGCGCCAGCGGCTCCAGCAGATGTTCGGCGGCGGCTTCAGCGAGGTCGCAGCACCCGGTCACGACCCTGCCGGCCCGCTTCCGGCCCGGCCGAAACCCGGGGCCGGCGGGTACCTCTGAGCGTTGCGGGACGGGGCCCGATGCTCCGGGGGCCTATCGTGGGTGCGCCGTGGCACGGCACCCGTCGGCGAGCCCGGCGGTGTCGTGGCGGACCTGCAGACCGTCGTGCCCGGCGCACGACGACGGATCGACGAGAGAAACGAGAGACCACATGCCCCGGATGAACCTCAACGGCGCCTCCGCCATCGTGACCGGCGGTGCGTCGGGCATCGGCGAAGCCGCCGCCCGCCAGCTCGCCGCCCTCGGTGCCAAGGTCGTCATCGCCGACCTCCAGGAGGACCGCGGGACCGAGGTCGCCCGGGAGATCGGTGGCCTGTTCGTCAAGTGCGACGTCTCCAGCGAGGAGGACGGCATCGCCGCCGTCAACGCCGCCTCGGAGATGGGCCCGCTGCGGGCGCTGGTGAACTCGGCGGGCCTCGGCCGCGCCGCGCGGACCATCGATCGCAACAACGAGCCGATGCCGCAGTCCCAGTTCGACTTCGTCATCAAGGTCAACCTGCTGGGCTCGTTCAACATGCTGCGTCTCGCGGCTGCGGCGATGGCCAAGACCGAGCCGCTCGATGCCGACGGCGCCCGTGGGGCGATCGTCAACATGGCGTCCGCAGCTGCGTTCGACGGCCAGATCGGGCAGGCTGCCTACTCGGCGTCGAAGGGCGCGATCGTGGGTATGACGCTGCCGATCGCCCGTGACCTGTCGGCGTCGGGCATCCGGGTCAACACCATCGCCCCGGGTCTGATCGACACGCCGATCTACGGCAGCGGCGAGCAGGCCGACAAGTTCAAGGCCCATCTCGGCGAGTCGGTGCTGTTCCCCAAGCGGCTCGGTTTCGCCGAGGAACTGGCGTTCATGGTGCTCGAGTGCATCACCAACCCGTACATGAACGGCGAGACCATCCGTTGTGACGGTGGCATCCGGATGCCACCGCGCTGAACCCTCCGGGGTTGCGCACGGTCCGATCGGTGACGGTCCCGCGGCGTCAGGCCGCGGGACCGTCCGCGTCGGTGATGGTCGGTGGGCTGCGGGATAGCCTGCTGGTCATGGCAGAGCACGATCGTCCCGCCGTGCGGCGCAAGGAGGACCGTCGGTTGCTGACCGGTCGAGGACGGTTCGTGACCGACCTGCAGTTGCCCGGGATGATGCACCTCGCCTTCGTGCGTAGCGAGCTTGCCCACGGCACCGTGGCCGGCATCGACACGGCCGCAGCGGAGGCCACCGGTGCGCGGGTCTTCACCGCTTCGTCGCCCGGCTTCGACGTGGCCCTACGGGCCCGTTCGGCCCTGCCCGGGTACCTCGAGACCGACCAGCCGGTGCTGGCCCGCGGCAAGGTCCGCTTCACCGGTGAGCCTGTCGCGGCGGTGGTGGCGGCCGACCGCTACCGGGCCGAGGACGCCGCCGAGCTCGTCGAGGTGGACCTGCTCGCCTTGCGGCCTTCGGTGGTGGCCTGGGAGCCACCCGGCGATCCGGTGCACGCGGTGGCCCCCGACAATGTGCTGCTCCAGCGGCGTTTCCAGGCCGGCGACGCCGACGCTGCGCTCGGCGCGGCCGCGCTGGTGGTACGGCGGACCCTGCACACCAACCGTCACGGCGGCAACCCCCTCGAAGGCCGGGCGGCGGTCGCCCGTTGGGACGACCACGAGCACCTGACCCTGTGGAACGGCACCCAGGTGCCCCACCTGGTCCGTAACCTGCTGGCCGAGTTGCTGGGCCTGCGTGAGTCCAACGTGCGGGTCATCGCCCCGGATGTGGGTGGCGGGTTCGGGGTCAAGGCGGTGCTCTACCCCGAGGACGTCGCCGTGTGCCTCGCGGCCCGCGCCATGGTCGGTACCGCCGTCAAGTGGGTGGAGGACCGCAGCGAACACCTTCACGCCGCCACCCACGCCCGCGATCACCGCTACGAGCTCGAGGCCGGCTTCGACGGCGACGGCCGGCTGCTGGCGGTGCGGGCCGACGTCACCTGCAATGTGGGTGCCTACTCGGTCTACCCGTGGACCGCAGGGATCGAACCTCTGATGGCCGGCGGACTGCTGGTCGGGCCGTACAAGGTCGCGCACTACGACTGCACGGTGCGCGGCGTGAGCACCAACACCGCCCCGTCGGGCCCCTATCGGGGGGTGGCCCGTCCGGCAACGGTGTTCGCCATGGAGGCGATGCTCGACCGTGCGTCGCTCGAACTGGGCATCGACCCGGTCGATCTCCGCCGGATCAACCTGATCGGACCCGACGACGTGCCCTACCGCATGGCCACCAACCTCGTCGACGACACCGGCCATTACGGCGAGTGTCTCGAGCAGGCGGTGGCGTTGGTGCGCCTCGACGAGGTGCGGGCCGAACAGGCCCGGCGTCGGGCGGCAGGTGAGCGGCCCATCGGGGTCGGCTTCGCCTGCTACAACGAGCTGACCGGCCTGGGTCGGGCCGCGTCGGCCGGACCCAGGATGCCGTTCCGGACGGGTCACGAGGCCTGCACGGTGCGGGTCAACCCCGACGGCACGGTGCTGGTGCTCTCCGGGGTCACCTCCCAGGGACAGGGTCTCGAGACCACGCTGGCCCAGGTCGTGGCCGAGGCGCTCGGGGTGTCCTACGACGACGTCGAGGTGCGCTACGGCGACACCCAGGATGCGCTGTGGGGGTTCGGGGCGTTCTCGTCACGCCAGGCGGTGATCGCCGGGGGAGCGGCCCGACTCAGCGCCGACGCCGTGCGGGAGCAGTTGCTCCGGCTCGCCGCCGAGCTGCACGAGGCCAATCCCGACGACCTGATCATCGCCGGCGGCGACGTGTCCGTCGTCGGATCGCCCCAGCGGCTGTGCACCGTGGCGGAGCTCGCTCGTATCGCCTACCTGGAGTCGAACCGGTTGCCGGCCGGGGTCGAGCCGGGTCTGCACGCCACCCGGTTCTACGACCCGGTGCTCGGTGCCTTTGCCGCCGGGGTGCAGATCGCCGTGGTCGAGGTCGACCCGGCCAACGGGACGCTGCGCATCCTCGACTGGGTCTGCGTGGAGGACGCCGGCCGGGTGGTCAACCAGCAGATCGTGACGGGCCAGGTCATCGGCTCGCTCGCCCAGGGCATCGGCGGTGCGCTCTACGAGCACCTGGTCTACGACGAGCTCGGCAACCTGACCACGGCCACTCTGCTCGACTACCTGATGCCGACGGCGACGGACATCCCCGAGCTGGTCCTGGGCCACGTCGAACACCCTGCGGACAACCCGACCGGGGTGCGGGGGGTCGGCGAGGGCGGCACGCTCGGTCCGGCGGCGGTGCTGGCCGGGGCCGTGCTCGACGCGGTCGGTGTCACCATCGACACCCTGCCCATCACACCGGACCGCATCTGGTCGGCGCTGGCCGCCCGGTCCGCGGCATCGGGCTGACGTCGAGCCGGTCGATCCGGTCGATCCGGTCGATCAGCGTGTCCCGGGCGGGTCCTGGCCGGCGGTGCCGTGCCCGCCGAAACGGTCCTCGGCTACGGTGCGTCGCTGTGAAGCGTCCAGACGAAGCCAGGTCCGCCCGACGTCGAGGCTCCCGTGCTACCCGCTGAGGAGCTGCTGACCCGCATGTCGGGCCTGCTGCGCCACGAGATCGGCCCGGCAGTCAGCGACCCGTTCCCGAAGACCCAGGCATTCATGGCGTCGGTGGTGCTCGACAAGGTGGCCGCCGGCCTGCGCC
>CAIXPF010000141.1 GCA_903921205.1 uncultured Acidimicrobiia bacterium
CCGGATGACCGGATGACCGGCGTAGCCGCCCTGCCGACCGGTGCTCGGTGGGGCGGCTACGGTGCTCGCCATGTCCGATCTGACCGCGGCCGAAACGGTTCGGCAAGCCGCCCTGCCCATTCTCGAGTTCTCCCGGGGCTGGATGATGAGCCCCGCGACGGCGGCACGGGCCGAGGAGCTGGGCCTGCTGCCGGGCCGGGGTTTCTGGGTGTGCGGCCGCAACGGCGTGCTCGGCGACGTCGACGCCGACGTGGTGTGCGCCGCCATCGGCTTCATGCACCCCGATGCCGTGCGTCGCTTCTGGGAACACCGACCCACCGATGTCACGCCCCGGCAGCTGGCCGAGGAGTACGCCGCGTGTGCCTTCCGTTGGGCCGGCCCGGCCCTCGCCTCGATCGCCGAGGCCGATCTGCGCCGCCTCGACCAGCTCGGCCGCACCGTCGCGAACGCCGCCCTGCCGCAACTCGGTGCACTCTTCGCCGGTTGGCGGGCCTTCCCCCGGCCCGAGGACCCGGCCGAGGCGGTGGCCCTCACCCTGCAGGTGCTGCGCGAGCTGCGCGGCGGCGCCCATCTCGCCGCCGTCATCGGGTCGGGCCTCGCCCCCTGGGCTGCGGCATACGTCGCGCCCCCGCCTCGCGGCGGCACGGCCTGGGTCGTCGACCTCGGATGGCCCGAACCCGAGGGCGACCCCGCGCTGCTCGGCCTGCGTCGCGACCAGGTCGAGGCCCAGACATCGCTGCTGTGCGTCGACGCGTTCGCCGCTCTCGCCCCCGCCGAACGCGCCGAGTTCCTCGAGCTGCTCGTCGCGGCACGCACCGCGATCGGCTGAACGGCCCGGATCGACGACGATCGTGCTCGGACACCTCGGCCTCAACGTCACCGACCTCTCCGTCGCTCGGGCGTACTACGGCGAGCTGCTCCCGTTGCTGGGCTACGAGTTGCTGCTCGACCACGACGACGAGATCGGCTACCGCCCCGCCGGCGGACGCCGCGGCACCTACCTGTTCTTCTACCCTGCGGTCGACCCCGTGCCGTGCCACCGCGATCGGACCGGTCTGCAGCACCTGGCGTTCAGCGTGGCCGGCCGCAGCGAGGTGCGGGCCGCGCACGAACGGGCGATGGCGCTCGGGTCGAGCGTGCTGCACGAGCCGCAGACCTTCCCCCAGTACCCACCGCCGTACTACGCGGCATTCTGGCTCGACCCGTTCGGGTTCATGCTCGAAGCGGTCTGCCACCACGACCGGGACTGACGATATCCCGGCCCGCACGTACCGTCGTCGTGTCCTGGGCCGAATCGATGGTGCCACGGCTCGCTGAACGGGCCGCCGAGGCCGAGCAGCTACGCCACGTGCCACCACAGACCAACGACCTGCTGTGACGTCGGACGGACCGGCTGCGCCCGCCGGCGCAGCCGGTGTCACGGTTGCACTCAGGCCGGGGTCTCGGCAGCACGCTTGAGGCCGGCGAGGGTGGCTGCGATGCTCTCCTTGGCGTTGGCCACCCGTTGGGCAACCTCGGCCTCACCGTTCTCGATCATGATCGGCGAGAGGTTGCGCAGCGCCCACTGCTCGGTCAGCAGCGTGCCGTCGCCGTCGGGCTCGAGCTGGTAGCGCCAGAACACGAAGTTCAACGCCACCCCGCCGGTCACGAAGGCGAACGCCCGGCACTCGTCACGTTCGACGATCTCGACGAGACCCTTCCATTCCTGATCGCCACGACGGTTCACCCCGACGAACTGGTCTCCCACCTCGCCGGTACCGGCCACCCCGTCGATCTTGCGCCAGTACCCGCCGGTATTCTCCGAGCTCCACTCGCCGTAGCGCTCCATGGCGGTCACCAGGTCCCACACCCGCTGCGGCGGGGCGGCGATGCGGATGGACTCCGAGTGGCTGAACAGGGGGGCGTTGTCGTCGCTCATGGCGGGCAGTCTGGCAGACCGACGCCTACGATCCGGCGGTCAGGGACGCAGGGTGGCGTCGAGCTGCAGGGCCTTGGCCTTGGCGTAGGTGAGCTTGTGGACCAGCTTGTCGCCCTGCCAGTGCAGCAGGTCGAGCCCGCGCCATGCGGTCGGCTCGCCCCGGGCCTCGAGCGTGCAGACCCAGCTCGCCATCACCTTGCCGGTGTCGGCGTCGATGAACAGGTCCTCCTCGAGGAACTTCATCTCTCCGAAGCGCCCGCTGAACTGGGGGGCGAAGGCCGCCCGGACTGCGTCGTACCCGCGGGCCTCGCTCCCGTCGAACTGGTCGTAGACCCCGTCGGGGGCGAAGAAGGCCATCATCGCGTCGAGATCGCAACGGTTGAAGGCGTCGAGGAACTCGATGGTGAGGCGGTGGAGCCGATCACGTTCGGAGGTCATTGCCGACACGCTAGCGAGCGTTGCCGTCAGCTCGTCGGGTGCAGAACGCAGTACGGCACCATCGCCGTGGGAGCCGCTCCCTGAGCATCCTCGGCACCGGCGCGTTCGCCACCGGCCATGGCCGCCCCGACCCCCGACACCGACGCCAGAGCCAGCACCGAGGCCATACCGGCAGCTGCGCCGAGCCCCGGCGCACCGGCCGTACGAGCCGGCAGAGGCGGAGCGGGCTTGTCGCTGACGAACAGGTTGATCGCTGCGGCGAACAGGCCGAGACCAACGGCGAGCCACCACACGACGTCGTAGGAGCCGGTGGCGTCGGCCAGCCTGCCGCCGTACCACACCCCGATGAACGCACCGATCTGGTGGGACAGGAACACCACCCCGAACAACGATCCGGCATTGGCCACACCGAACTGTCCGACGACGATGCCCGAGGTCAACGGCACCGTCGACAGCCACAACAGGCCCATCACCGCAGCGAACGCCATCGCCACCCCGGGAGTGTGCGGCAGCAGCAACAGCCCGACGATCACCACCGCCCGGAGGCCGTAGATGACCGACAGCAGCACGTTCTTGCGGAACCGGTTCGCCAGGATCCCGGCGCTGAACGCCCCGATCACGTTGAACAGGCCGATCAGTGCGATGGCCCGCGCCCCGACCGCCTTCGTCATGCCGACGTCGCCGAGGTAGGACGGCAGGTGGGTGCCGATGAAGGTGACATGGAAGCCGCACACGAAGAACCCGAGACACAGCAGGAGGTAGCTGGGGTGGCGCAGGGCCCGACGGATGGCAACCCGGAACGGTTCGGCCGCACCGACCGCAGCGGAGGCCGTACCTGACGGTACGGCGCCGCCGTCGAGCTTGGCCGCTCGGGGCTCGCGCAGCACGACGGACAGCGCCACCACCAGCAGCGCAATGGAGCCGAGCGCAGCCATCGCGGCACGCCAGCCGATACGGACGTCGAGCCACCCGGCGGTGGGCACCAGGAAGAACTGCCCGAGCGATCCGGCCGCAGTGACGATGCCGATGGCCCAGGTACGCCGTTCCGGTGGCGCCAGCCGGCCGACCGCCGCCAGCACGACCGAGAACGAGGCGGCGGCCATGGCCATACCGACCAGTAGGCCGCCGCTGAGGTAGAACGCGGTCGTGGACGTCGAGCGGCTCATGCCGAAGACCCCCACCGCGTACAGGCCGCCACCGACCGCCAACACCTTGGGCGCTCCGTAGCGGTCCGCCACCCCACCGGCGATGGGCTGACCGAGGCCCCACACCAGGTTCTGGATGGCGATGGCCAGGGCGAAGCCGGCCCGGTTGGTCCCGAGCGCCTCGGCGACCGGCAGCAGGAACAACCCGAAGGTCGACCGGATGCCCAACGTGATCGACGTGATCGCCCCGGCAGCCACCAGCACCCACAGCAGGGACTTCGCCGGCTTGGCCGGCTCGGCCGGCGCCGAGACCGCAGCGGTGTCAGACATGTGTGGAGCCCTTCCCCCGAGGCCGGCCCGGCCCCGAACAGCGGCCGAGGTTAGCTCGCACCGGTGAGTCCGTCTAAAGGACCGACCAGACGCCGGACGGGCGGGCCCAGGGGCACTTCCTCGACCCGGCGTGACCACCTGCCGGCACACGATGGACACCCGGTGAGCATCCGTCACCGGGGCCAGGGCAACCGGCGGGCACCGCCTACGCTGCCGCCATGTCGACCTACCAGACGCTCGAGCTCGTCCGCGATGCAGGCCGCCCCGAAGTCCTGCGGCTGTGGCTCAACCGACCCCATCGCCGCAATGCCGTGAACGACCGCATGATGAAGGAGGTCGGTGACGTCTTCCTCGCGCTGCAGGAGGACTTCACCACGCGGGTGGTGGTGCTCGGGGGCCGTGGGGCGTCGTTCTGCTCAGGGGCCGACCGCAAGGGCGACGACCAGCCGCTCGACCCCGCCGGCACCGAGCGGGAGCAGCGGTTCCGCAACCATCTCGGCCGCCGGGCGGCACGGGCGATCGAGGAGTGCGAGGTTCCCGTGATCGGCGCCATCCAGGGCCATGCGGCCGGCGGTGGCTGTGTCTGGGCGGTGTCGTGCGACTTCCGGGTCTGCGCCGAGGATGCGATTTTCTGGTACCCCGAGATCGAACTCGGCGTTCCGCTCACCTGGGCGGCGACGCCGCGCCTGTTCCAGGAGATCGGCATGGCCCGTGCCCGCCAGATGGTGATGCTGTGTGAGCGCATCGACGGTCGACGGGCCGCTGAATGGGGCCTGGTGCACGAAGCCGTGCCCGCCGCCGAGCTCGACGAGGCCACCGAACGGTGGGTCCAGCGGGTTCTCGCCATGCCGGACACCGCCCTGCACATGGCCAAGACCCAGTTCCGCGGCTACGGCCGGGCGTTCGCCCAGGGCGACGTGAGCGAGGCCGACGGCGATCAGATCGAGCTGGCCCGACGGCTGCCGGGCACGCGCGCACGGTTCGAGGCCGGGTTCTGACCGATCCGGGCCCGTGGCGCGCTCAGCGTGCGGTAGGTCCCGGCGTAGCCCCCGGGCACCGGCTCGATCGTCCACACCGAGCCCTTGGCGCAGGTACCGAGAGAGTGTGAGCGTGACACCAGGTTCAACCCGGCGAGCAGGCCCGGGATCACCTCGCCGTGCGTGCAGATCATCTGGGCGGTCGCATCAGCGCCCGCAACGTCTCGCTCGAGCAGCGCTCGGGCCAGGGCCAGCGTTTCGTCGGGACGGCCGACCTCGAGCGCCGCAACGGTGCGCAACTCGACGCCGTGGCGGGCGGCGACCCCGAGGACGGTGGCCACGCAACGGATCGTGGGGCTGCTGAGAACGACGTCCACCGGCTGATCGACGGACGTGGTGAGCACCTCCGCCTGCGCCAAGCCCTTCTTGGTCAGCGGACGGGCGAGATCTCGCCCACGCCAGCGGTTCTTGGCCACAGCCACCCCGTGTCGAACGATGTACAACGTCATCTGCGGCTGCCTCGTCCCGTGCCGTCCCCGAGCGCGGTGGAGGCTAGCCAGCGAGCACCGATCCCCCGAAAGCCGGCCCGGCCCGAAGGTCGTTCGGAACGAACTGCCCCGGTCTGCACCGATGACGCGGTTGACGGCCACCGCTGGACAGCGGGCGGATCACGAGCATGGGTCGTCGTCGGGTCTGCAACAATGCGCGGGTGACCGATGTCGACGTGCAAGCTCTGTTGGACCCCGCTGCGGTGGAGGCCCTCGCCAAGTTCCCGATCGATCTGGGCAGCCTGTCGGACGAGACGTTGCCGTCCATCCGGGCCGCCATGGCCTCGGTCCCCAAGCCGGAGTTGTCCGATGCGGTTACCCGCACCGACCACGAGGTTCCCCGCAGCGGTGGCGTCAAGGTCCGGGTGCATCGCCCGAAGGACGCGACCGGCGAACTGCCCTGCGTGTACTGGATGCACGGCGGCGGTCTGGTGCTCGGCAGCTACGAGGGCGACGATCTCCGCTTCGACCGCTGGTGCCAGCGTCTCAACTGCGTCGGGGTGTCCGTCGAGTACCGCCTCGCGCCGGAGACCCCGTACCCGGGCCCGCTCGACGACTGCTACGCCGGGCTGCGCTGGGTCCACGACAACGCAGCGACGCTCGGGATCGATCGCTCCCGGATCGGGATCGGTGGTGCCAGTGCCGGCGCCTGTCTCGCCGCCGGCCTGGCGCTGCTGGCCCGCGACCGCGGCGAGTTGCCGGTGTCGTTCCAGTTGCTGATCTACCCGATGCTCGACGACCGCCAGATCACCCCGTCGAGCCAGTGGCTCGATCCGATCTGGCCGCCGGCAGCCAACACGTACGGATGGACTGCGTACCTCGGCGCGGCCAAGGGTGGTCCGGACGTGCCGATCTACGCCGCGCCGGCCCGCGCCACCGACCTGCGCGGCCTGCCGGCCACGATCATCTCGGTCGGATCCATCGACGGCTTCTCCGACGAGGACATCGACTACGCCGTGCGCTTGCGCCATGCCGGCGTGCCGGTCGAGCTGCACGTCTACCCGGGCGCGCCCCACGGGTTCGACTCGTTGTTGCCGGGCCTGCCCATCTCCAAGCGGGCGGCGCGGGACCTCGAGGACTGGCTGGCTGCCCGCCTCGGCTGAGGCGGGCAGGCCGGCCCGATCAGCGGAAGGCGCCGAGCAGCGAGACCAGCAGCTCGTTGGTCCGGGCCCGCTCGTCACGGGATCCGAACGGGGAGGCGGCGAAGGTGGTGACCCCGGCGTCGTTCAGCGCGGCGATGCGCTCGGTGACCTCGCCCTCGCCACCGACGATGGCGATGTCACCGGGACCGCCGTAGCCCTCGTGGTCGAGCATGGCCCGGTAGCTGGGCAGCGTGCCGTACATGGCGAAGCTCTTGGCCGCCCGCTCCCGGGCCGCCGCCGGGTCGTCGGTGACACAGATCGGGAAGCCCGACACCACCTCGGGCGCCGGCCGGCCCGCCGCCTCGGCCGCTGCGGCCAGGGTCGGGGCGGTCATGGTCCGGATGGTGTTCGGACCGGTCATCCAGGTGATGGTGCCGTCGCAGAGCCGCCCGGTCACCTTGAGCAGTTGCGGGCCGAGGGCCGCCACCATGACCTTGGGGGCCGGCGCTCCGGGCACGGCGATCTCCGCCCGGCAGGTGAGGGTCTCGCCCTTGACGCTGGCCTTCTGGGTGGCGAGCAGCGGCATGAGGATCTCGAGGTACTCGCGCACGTGACGCACCGGCTTGTCGAAGGACATGCCCCACTGGCCCTCGATCACCACCTGGTGGGACGGACCGATACCGAGCACCAGACGGTCGCCGATGGCCTGCTGCACCGTCAGGGCCTGCTGCGCCAGCATCTGCGGGTGCCGGGGGTAGGTGGGGATGACCGCCGTACCGATGCGCATGGGGGCGCTCTCCTGGCCCACCGCAGCGATGATCGTCAGCGTGTCGGGGCCGAACGCCTGGGGAATCCAGTAGCTGGCGAAACCGTCGGCGGCCGCCTGGCGCATCTGTACCCGCGCCGTGTCGAGGTCGGGAACGAAACCGAAAAGTCCAATCTCCATGGACGCACCCTAGTGGCCGCGATCCTCCGGCCGACCGGTCCACGCCGCACCATACCATGTCGTATGGCTGCCCGGAGGCGCGGGACATGGCTGCCGGGAGGCCCGACGCACGGTCGCGCCCGCCGGAATGGGCCGGCGGCCCGTCACGGTGGAGGCGGCCGGAGGCGGACCGGTAGCGTCACCGCCATGGCAGCACCCGTGCGCGACGAACCCCGATCCGACCGATGAGCCGGGCGCTGCACGGCCTGCGGGTGATCGACCTCGCCGACCGGTCGGCGGCCCTGTGCGGCCGCATCCTGGCCGATCTCGGAGCCGAGGTCATCCTGGTCGAACCGCCCGACGGCAACCCGATCCGTCGCCACGGCCCGTTCCTGGGCGGCGAGCCCGGCCCCGACCGGGCCTACGCCCACCTCTACTTCAACGCCAACAAGCACTCGGCCGTGCTCGACCTCGAACGGGCCGGGGACCGCGCACGCTTCCTGGCCCTCGTCGCCACCGCCGATGTCCTGCTCGACACCGAACGCCCGGGACGCCTCGACGCGCTCGGTCTGGGCCACGAGACGCTGCGGGCGGCCAATCCGGCGCTGATCCAGTGCTCGGTCACGCCGTTCGGCCTGCACAGCGCCTGGCGTGACCGCAAGGCGAACGACCTGGTTGCCGGGGCGGCCGGTGGCCTGGTCTGGCTGTCCGGCGAGCCGCGCGGCGTACCGGTGCAGGGCGGGGCCGACCCGTCCTACACCATGGCCTCGCTGACCGCGGCCTCGGCCATCTCGATCGCGTTGCACCAGCGCCGCTCGGTCGGCCACGGCGCCCACCTCGACATCTCGCTGCAGGAGGCCACCGCCCTCGCGGTGATGCAGTCGGCCACGCCGACGCTGTGGACCTGGCAGCACCGCATCCCCCGCCGGCCCGGTCTGTCAGGGGCGCTGCGCTGCGCCGACGGCGGCTATGTGGCGCTGCTGGTCCGCCCTGACCGTTTCGACAACTTCCTGGCGTGGGCCGACCGGGCAGGCATCGAGCACGGCATGACCAGCGACGACTGGGCCTGGAGCCGCCTCGACGCCCCCCGGACCGGCAACCCGGTGACCGCCACGACCAAGGCCCTGGCCGACGCCCTCACCCGGGACGAGTTCGCCGCCGGCGCCCTCGAGGCCGACATCGTGTGCCTGCCGGTGCTCGGCTTCGCCGATCTCGCCGGCCACGAGCAGTTCGTCGTCAACGAGCAGTTCCTCACCGTGCAGCACGACGCCCTCGGGGTGGCGTTGGGCTTCGTGCGCTCCCCGGTCGACGCCATGGCCGACGGGGTGACCTTGCGCCGGGCACCGCTGCTCGGTGAGCACCAGCACCTCGTCGACACCCTGGCGACGCCGAACAGTCCCGGAAGCACCTCGACCGGCGCAACCGGTGCAACGAGCGCGACCGGCGCAACGAGGCCGACCAGCCCGACCAGCGCGACCGGTGCACTCGGCCCGGTGGCGGTTCCCGACCCGGCCCGGGCGCTCGAGGGCCTGCGGGTGGTCGACTTCGGCTGGGTGCTGGCGGCACCGATCGGCACCCGGATCCTGGCCAGTTTCGGGGCCGAGGTGATCCGGGTCGAGTCCTCCACCAAGCCCGACTCGATGCGCAGCCAGGCCGGACCCGACGGCAAGCCCGACCCCGACCTCGGTGGCCTGTTCAACACCGTCAACGCCGGCAAGCTGTCCTTCGCCGTCGACCTCGGCACCGATGCCGGGCTGACCCTGATCAAGGACCTCATCGCCACCGCCGATGTGGTGGTGAACAACTTCCGGCCCGGCGCGATGCAACGCATGGGCCTCGGTTTCGACGTGCTGCGCGCCCTCAAGCCCGACATCGTGCTGCTCAACCTGCCCGGCGCACACCGTCACGGCCCATGGGCCGTACGGGCCAGTATGGGCAACATCCTGATGGCAGCGTCGGGCTTCAACCTGCTGACCGGGTTCGACGGCGAGCAACCGCGCGGGATCGGTGTGGCCTACCCGGACTTCACCTCGCCACACCTGCTGGTCACCACGATCCTGGCGGCGCTCCGCCGGCGCGACGCCGGCGGCGGCGCCCAGGAACTGCACCTGACGCAGCTGTCAGGCCTGGTGTCGTTGCTGGGTGCGGAGTGGATGCAGTTCGTCGACCGCGGCGTGGCACCGGCCCGGCGCGCCAACCGCGACCCCAACGCCTGCCCCCACGGCGTCTACCCCGCCGCCGGCTCGGAGCACAGCGAGGACGAGTGGGTGGCGATCGCCGTGGCCGACGACGGGGAGTTCGCCGCCCTGGCCGCCCTGATGGGCGATGCACACCTGGCCGAGGACCCGCGCTTCGCCACCCTGGCCGAGCGCAAGGCCAACGAGGACGCCCTCGACGACCTGATCCGCGCCTGGACCGCCGGGCAGGACAAGTGGGCGCTGGCCGAGCGGCTGCAACAGGCCGGCATCGCCGCCGCTGCGGTGGAACACCTTGCGGACACCTACGAGCGCGACCCCCAGTTGCGCCACCACTACCAGATCGTGCAGCAACCGTCGGCCCCGGGCATCGACATCCCCATCGACCGGGAAGCCGCCCAGTGGGTGGGGGCCGAACTGCGACTGCGCCGCGCACCGGGACTCGGCGAGCACAACGAGCACGTGGTGCGTACGCTGCTCGGCCGGAGTGACGAGGACTACGTGCAGCTCCTCGTCGACGGCGTGCTGGGCTGACCGGCGCACCCGGCACCACAAACCATACCGGGGCGCATGCCCCTTGCAGGAGGACCGCCATGACCGAATCGACGAACCCCGCTCTGGGCAGCGCCGCCATCCTGCCCTCGTTCCGTCTGGACGGACAGCGGGCGCTGGTCACCGGCGCCGGGCGCGGCATCGGCCAGGCCTGTGCGGTCGGACTGGCCGAGGCCGGGGCCGAGGTCATCCTCGTCAGCCGGACCGCCGGCGAGATCGAGGCCACCGCCGAGGCCATCCGGGCCAAGGGACTGTCGGCCCGTGCGGTGGCCTGCGACGTCACCGACGCCGCGGCGGTCCGGGCACTCTTCGGCGGCCTCGACCGGCTCGACATCCTGCTGAACAACGCCGGCGGGGCGGTGGCCGGGCCGCTGTTCACCATCAGCGAGGACGCCATCGACATGATGCTCACGCTCAACTGCAAGGCGGCGGTGATCGTGGCCCAGGAGGCGCTGAAGATCATGGACCGTCAGGGCAGCGGCGTGGTCATCAACCTCTCGTCGACCTTCGGCAAGAACGGCCGGCCGCTCAACAGCGTCTACTCGGCCACCAAGCACTTCATCGAGGGCTTCACCAAGTCCATCGCCGTCGAGTTCGCCCCCAAGGGCATCCGGGTGTGCGCGGTCGGCCCGACCGCCATCGACACGCCCATGACCCACGAGCGGCTCACCGACCCGGTCATCGGCAAGGACCTGCTGTCGCGCATCCCGATGGGCCGCTTCGGACAACCGGTCGACATCATCGGTGCCGTGGTGTTCCTGGCCTCGCCGGCTGCGGCACTCATCACCGGCACCACGGTCATGATCGACGGCGGCTGGACCGCCCAGTAACGCTGCGACCGGGCGGTCAGAACCGCCAGCGGGTGGGGTTCTTCATCGTGGCCTCCCAGCCGAAGACCACCTCGGGCTGCACCCGCAGGGCAGGTCCGATGGGCTCGTCGGCGTCGGCCACCAGGCCGGCGTCGCCGTCGGGCCGTAGGGTCCAGCCGTACTTGGCGTTGTACGGCTCGGCCATGCGCACCACGTCGGCAGCGTCGGCTGCGGGGTGGGCCCGGCCCTCGATGATGATGGAGGCGTCGCCGTTCTCGAGGTGCACGGTCACCTCAGGGTTGGTCGCCACGTTGTGCTTGGCCAGCGAGCCGGTCGTGAACCAGAACCCGTCCTCCAGCCACACCCCCCACACCGGTCGGCTGTGGGGACGGCCCGACGGCCGCACCGTTGCCACCCAGTAGTTGCGGGCCTCCCGCAGGCGGCTCTCGGCCCAACTCCACGGCAGCAGCTCGCTGTCGCCGGTGGCCGCGCCGTACAGGATCGGGTGGGAGGGGGTCGGTTCAACCAGGCGCACGCCGCCACGGTAGTCCCGTACCCGGCCCGCACCGGCCCGACCGGCTCACCGGCCCGATCCGGCCCGGCCCGGTGCGGCGTCCGGGCGACGGGCGCCACCGGGCGGGCGTAGGCTGGCGGCGCGGTTGCCGACGAGCGAGCGGGACCGTCACCGACCAGGGGGAACGACGATGGTCAACCTGCCGCTGCTGGACGTGCCCGTCTCCGACTACGGAGCCGACGAAGATGCCATGGTGGCCTACCGGGCCGACGGCGAACGGCGGGCGTTGGCCCTGGACAACCGGGGCCCGATCCGCTTCGACGAGCAGGGCCGGCTCGACCCCGCCATCCTCGACGCCTACGGGCGGCACGGCTTCTACGTGTTCGAAGGAGTCCTCGGCGCCGAGGAACTCGCCGACATCGAGCGCGACGTGGCCGAGCTGCTCGACCGGGCACCGGTCACCAAGGGCGCAGAGATCGACCGGCACGGCCGGCCGGCGCTCGGGGCGGACTGCACCGCCCGCAACGTCAGCTGGGTGCGTCCGCTGTCGGACCCGCTCGGCGGAACCAGCGCCTCCAACGGCCGCCACCCGGCCAAGATGAACGAGCCGGTCGCCCCCGAGGGCGCACCGGAGTTCGTGGTGCAGCTCATCCTCGGCTCGTTGCAGTTCTCCGACGCCTGCCTGCGGGTGTACGGCCATCCCGAGCTGCTGGCGGTGGCCGAGGCGGTCAACGGAGCGGACTTCGCCCCGTTCAACGAGGCCGTCTGGATCAAACACCCGTACCTCGGCGGTTCGGTGGCGTGGCACCAGGACGGCTGGACCCACTGGGAGGACCCCGAGCTCGACGGCGACACCCACGGCTTCAACTTCATGGCCCAGCTCTACGGCTGCAACGCCGCCAACGGGTTGTGGGTGGTGCCGGGCTCGCACCGCATCGGCAAGGCCGACATCAAGGCCATGGTCGACGCCGCCGGGTCGGACCGGCTGCCCGACGCCGTGCCCCTCGTGTGCGGCCCCGGCGCCGTGGCCATCACCAACCGCCAGGCCATCCACGGCTCCTTCGCCAACACCAGCGCCGAGCCGCGGGTGACGATCAACTTCGGCTTCCACCGTCGCCGGTCGGTGCTCGGGGTCACCAGCGGTGGCGTGCACAACCCCGTGTCGGTCTACGACGAGGAGCGGATCCGTACCCGTTCCGCGGCGATCATGTACGGCATCGACGCCCGCGCCCAGCGGTTCCCCCACGAGCGACGCTACGTCTACCAGCCGCTCGCCGGCCAGGAGGACGCCTACCGGTTCGGGCCCGCCACCCGCGGCGCCCTGAAGGACTACAACCTGCTCGACCTGGGTATCTGAGCGGCGGTCCACCGGGTCGGGCGGGGCGGCGTTGCGCCGTTTCAGCCCGCCGGGTGCGGTCGGCTAGAGTCTCCTCGCCCTGGTGACAGGGCCTCGGGCTGTGGCGCAGCTTGGTTAGCGCGCTTGACTGGGGGTCAAGAGGTCGGGAGTTCGAATCTCCCCAGCCCGACTCCGAATGAACGAGGGCCGGTGCCGCTGGCACCGGCCCTTCGTCGTTCTCCGGCGGCGGTCCGACCCTGGCCACCCACCGGTCCGGGCTGCTCAGCGCCAGCTGACCCGGGCCAGCGTGGTCGTCGTGCAGTAGTACACGTCGCGGTCGTCGCCGGCGGTGAGGAACATCCCGTTGGCGATGCGCGAACCGGTGGCGACCCGGTCGATCAGCTCGCCGCTGGCCACGTCGACCACGACGAGGTCGTCGGAACCGTCCTCGGTGAAGTCGTTGATGACCAGCTCGCCGCTGTCGGGGGTACACGAGCGGCTGCATCGAGGCCCGTACGTCGAGCTGCCAGGCCACCTCGAGGTCCTCGCCGCCGGTACGGACCCCGGCCAGACCGCCATTGACCGAGTCCCAGGCGATGGCCATCTGCGCCTCCGGGACGTGCAGCGGCGGGGCGATGATGCCCCCGCCCGGCGTGCCGAACGGCTCGACGGCGTCGAGGCGGCCGGCGTCGTCGAGCGACACGCGCAGCAGCCGTTGCGCGCCCTCCCACGGCGCCGCCCGGCGCCAGGACAACTCTCGGCCCGGTGAGACGGCCCACCGGCCGTTCGGTTCGGTGGTGTGGATCATGCGGATCGAGGGCAGGTCGCCACAGTCCATGATCCAGACCTGCCCGTCGGACAGACAGGCGTCCCAGGCCAGCCCGTACCGGTCGTGCGGCTTGCGGTAGCGGGGCCGCCACTCGTCGACGGTCACCCGGTCACCCTCGACCACGAGCCGCCAGAGGTGCTCGGTTCCCGGGACGTAGACGTGGTCACCCGCGGCGGTGCGATCGGCCGCGATGCGGCCCATCGAGCCCTCCGGCAGCACCAGCGGATCGCCGACCAGGTCGAGCGTGTCGGGGTCGAGCCGGCTGATCGTGGTGCCGCCCTGGCCCTCGAGGCGGAGGTCCTTGGTGATGAGGGTGCCGTCGCTCAGCGCCAGCAGCCCGTTGTGGGAACGGTCCGCAGGCAGGCGACGCTCGGCCGACACCGAGCAGTCGTCGGGGTCGAGGCGATGGACGTAGGAGCCGTTCACGGCGATGATCGAGCCGTTGGCGTGGGCCAGGATCGCCCCGCACCACACGTGCTCGCCGCAGGGCAGCTCCGGCGAGGAGGCCAGCGGTTGCAGCGATTCGCCGTCGATTCGCTGGACCCACCCGAACGGCGGCGGACCGGAGAACGCCGCCATGGTCCCGCCGAGGTACCACTGGCCGGGGTCGCGGCGCACCACCATCACGTTCCAGCGGTCGTTGCGCACCGAGGTGACCGCGGCGCTGCCGGACGCGGCGTCGAGACGGCCTGGAGCAGACTTCTGCCGACGGTTGCCGCCGCATTCCACCGGCCAGGGGCTCGGCCAGTAGCCGGGATGCCGTTCGGATCGGTCCAGTGCGGTCATGCTGCGTTCACGCCTCGCCGGGCTCGGGGGCCGCACCGCCCGAGGACAGTGGGGGCCGCAGTGTCGGACCGCTCCGGTTCGTCCGGGCGGCGGCCGCGTCGGCCTCGGCGGCCACCTTGACGGCCTCGACGACGCGCTGCATGTTCGCACGGTGCTCGTCGATGCGACGAGCCAGGATGCGGGGCTCCTTGTCCGGCATCCGCTCGATGGCGGCGGTGATCCCCGACGGGCCGGGGCCGAGCACCACCCGGTAGCGCAGGCGGGTGGCACCGGCGATGCCGGCGAGCTCGAACCGCCACTGGGCACCGGGGTTGTCGGGGTCGGAGGTGACCCAACCGAACGCACGGTGCTCCTCGTAGCGGTCCACGAAGCAGGGCACGTCCCACTCGCCGATGGCCGGATGGGCGTTCGAGCCGATGAACCGGGCGCCGAGCGCCGGGCCGTCGAACCCGTCGTCCCAGCGGGCGCCGACGAACTCCTCGCTGGCGGTCGATCCGAAGGTGATGTCGCTCACATAGGGCCAGACCGCTGCGGGCGGGGCCTTGATGTCGATCTCGACGATCGTGCCCGGCCCGTCGGCGTGGCGGGGCGGATCGCTCGGACCATGCTCCCAGGTACGGGCGAAGCCGTCGAAGTAGGTGATCTCCCGGGCCGGGTACCGCGGGGCCCGTTTGAAGTCGGTGCCCTTGGTCCACGCCACCGGGATCATGGCGATCTGCGTCATACCCTCAGGTATGCCCAGCAGTGTGGCGAGCTCGTCCTGGCGGCTCAGGATGGCGGTGGTCCACGCCGTACCCAGGCCCCGGGCCCGCAACGCCACGCAGAAGCTCCAGACCGACTGGATGACCGAGTCGAACAGGCCCGGACGCCCGCTGCCGTCGTGCACCCCGATGATGGTGGGGATGACGATGGCCGGTACCTCGGCGAGATGACGGGCCAGGTACGCCGCGGAGGCCATCACCTTCTCCTGAGGGTGGCCGGTGCCGGCAATGGCCTCGTGCGCCTGGATCATCCACTCCCCTGCCGACGCCAGGTAGAGCTTCGCAAGCTCGTCCTTCAGCGCCCGGTCGCGCACCACGATCCAACGCCGGCTTCCCTGGTTGCCGCCGGAGGGGGCCTGCTCGGCAACGTCGATGCAGTCGAGGATGATCTGCTCGTCGACGGGGCGGTCGAGGTCGAGGCGGCGGCGCACCGCCCGGGTGGTGGAGAGTGCCTCGTCGACCGAGGCGACGTCGATGCGGTGGCCGTCTGCGGTCATGGTCAGTCCTTCGGGAGGGTCGCGCCCGACTCGGCGGTCAGCTTGGTGGTGGCATGGGCCAGTGCGGCCTTGGCGAGGTCGCGGAACTCGTCGCGCTCGGCCTCGTCGAGGGTGTCGAAGTCGGCGGCGTGCAGCACGTTGCCCGCCGTTTCGACCGCCTTGCGCGCGTCGGCGAAGGGCACACCGTCGGGATAGGGGGCGGGCCAGCCGAAGAACTTGGCGTTCCACGCACCGGTCGGGCCGCTCATGATCGCCAGCAGCGGGCTCATGCCGGATGCCTGCACGGCGGTGCAATGGCGGGCGAAGCCGAGCTCCCGCAGCGTCTGGCAGAGTTGGAAGGTGCGAGCCGGCCCCTCCGGCGGCAACGGCTGGTCACGCCAGGCGACGAAGGTCGGCGCACCGAGCGGGCTGGCGTCGCGCACCACCCGCTCGGCGAGCCCGCCGAGGCGACCGGAGCCCCCGAAACCGTCGAGGTGCTCGGCACCCCACTCCTGGCAGATCCGCCGGAAGATCACCGCCCCGTCCTTCGGTGCCGTGACGGCACGACCGGCCCGCACCTTTTCCCGCAGGAAGCCGGGCTCCCAGAAGAACGCCGCGCCCACCACGTTGTCGACCGGGCAGTCGCCGAGCCCACCGAAACGACCCACCGAGTACGCCTCGAGCGGGTCGGCGGGCATGCCTGCCGCCACCGCCTTGGTCGTGGTCGAAGCGGCCATCAGCCAGTGCATGGCCAACATGCCGATCGAACCGCGCATGGACCGGGCCAGAGACAGAGCATCCATGCCGGGGACCGTAGCCAGCCCGGTGCAGTCAGTCCACTGAAAGGACCATCCGGCGGCCGGCCCACCCCACCGAATCGACGTCGAATCGATGCGCAACGAATGGGTGGCGAATCGGCACTCCCGGCGCGTCCCCCACCGGGCTGCATCGGCGGCGCAGCGACCGCTGTGGCGGTCGTGCCTGCCATCGGCCGGGCAACCCCGAGCGCCACGACCGCCGATTCGATCGATGTCGGTCCGGTTTGTAGCCAAATGGTTCGGCCGGACCGCCGACCGAAATCGGGCAACCCCCTGACCAGGCACTTCGCGCCGACGCAGCGAGCCCTGCTGCCACGCTCGAACCACTTCGCTACAAACCACCCGACCAAGGCCAGCCGGGTGCCGGCCCGCGACCGACCGACGAACCGGGACAACGGACCGGGGCAACGAATCGGCGGCGAATCGCCACCCGAACGCAGCGGAGCGCGACCGGATCGGCGCCCGATCGGTGCTGAACAGCCCCACCGCCGGTCGCCGGTTCGCTAGAACGGGGCCAGGAACGGCGCGACCGACGCGCCGGACGGACCAGGGGGCATCCATGGCTGGCAGGCTCGACGGCAAGGTGGCGGTCATCACCGGAGGGGCATCGGGCATCGGCGCAGCGACCGCAGCGCGGTTCGTGGCCGAGGGGGCGAAGGTGCTGCTCGGCGACCTCCAGGACGAGGTCGGGGAGAAGCTCGCTGCGTCCCTCGGCGACGGCGCCGCCTACCGGCACTGCAACGTGGCCCGGGAACCGCAGGTCAAGGGCCTCATCGACGAGGCCGTCGACCGCTTCGGCCGCCTCGACATCGTCTTCAACAACGCCGGCTTCGGCGGCGCCATGGGATCGTTCGAGGACACCTCCGTCGACGAGTACGACCTCACGATGGACGTGCTGCTCAAGAGCGTCTTCCTGGGCATCAAGCACGCATCGCCCTACCTCAAGGCCCAACGCTCCGGGTCGATCATCTCGACCGCCTCGGTGTGCGGCCTGATGCCCACCATCGGCGCCCACCTCTACAACGTGGCCAAGGCCGGCGTGATCATGATGACCAAGACCGCTGCGGTGGAGCTCGCCGAGTACGACATCCGGGTCAACTGCATCTGCCCCGGCTACGTGGCCACCCAGCTGCACGTGGGCCGGACCCTGTCCGAGCTCGACGCCGACGAAGCTGCCGAGCGGATGGACAAGGCACGCGAACGGACCAACGAATCCCAGCCCATCGCGCGCATGGGCGAGGCCGAGGACATCGCGTCGATGGCGCTGTTCCTCGCCGGCGACGAGTCCACGTGGGTGACCGGCACCGCGCAGGTCGTCGACGGTGGGCTCACCCTCGGCAAGCCCTGGCGCAAGCTGGCCCCGATGCTCACCGAGCACCGCCCGATGCGCATGTACGTCCCCGAGGACTGATCTCGCCGGCGGCTCCAGGTGACCGGCCCGGGCGTTCTGAGCCCGGGGCCGGGCCCGCACCGCCGGGCCGCCGCGCCGCCGGACCGGTGCAGAGCCGACGGGCGCAGCTCAAGCCGAGCCGGTTGCGTCCCGGCGCAACCGGGCGTTGGTGTAGGCCAGCCGGAACCCGTGCCGTTCGATGTTGCGGGCGCTGGTGGCCCCGGGGTCGGCGGTGACCACCGCCAGGGTGCAACCGGCGGCGCGGGCCGCGGCCAGGCGGGCGGTGAGCAACGCCCGCTGCACGCCCCGCCGCCGGTGGTGCGGCAAGGTCGTCGTCCCACCCAGCGAGGCGACCGAGCCGTGCACCAGCAGGTTCGACGCTCCGATGGACACGCCGTCCAGGCTCGCCAGCAGCAACGTCGCCTGCGGGCATCCCAGCAGCATCCGGTTCCATCGGGACACCCGGCGACGGGCCGGGCCGTCGTCGTAGCCGAAGCCGTCGAGCAACACCGCCGACCAGGTGCCGAAGGTGGCCTCGCCGACCGTCTCCACGCCGATGTCCACCTCCGGACCCACCGGCGGGGCGAGGGGCCGGGGATCGAGCGTGGTGCGCACGTAGACATTGCGGAACCCGTGCAGCCGGTAGCCCCGCTCGGCGGCCAGCCACCACCACGACGCATCGGCCAACGGGCACAGCTCCAGCTCCGGGGCGAGGCCGTGCTCGGCGGCGAAGTCCTCGAACAGCCCGAAGTGGTCGGGGCCGGCCACCGCGCCGTCGGCGAGGCCGGCACCCTGCAGCCGGTTGGCGAACAGGCCCGGCCCGGTGAACGCCGCCCAGCCGTCGGCGACCGCGACCCGCCGGGGGGTCCGAGCGGCCACCGGCCCGGCGTCCGTCGCAGCGGTGAGTCCGGCGACGAAGGCGGCGACATCCGCCACGAGGGCACCTTCCACGATCCGGGCCAGGGCCCGGTCCACCACGATCGGCGCGTCCACGCTCTGGTCGGTCACGCTCTGGTCGGTCACGGTCACGGTCCCCAGTCCAGCGCGGCGTCTGCCACGGCGCCAGGGCCGACCGACCCGATCGGCGACCTACCGCCGACCCGACCGACCACCCGACCACCCGACCCGACCGACCACCCGACCCGACCGACCACCCGGCCGACCGGCCGGGGCCGGTCGGAGCGGATCGGGATACTGTCCGCTGGTGCGCATCGACATCATCGATCACCCCCACAGCCCCAAGCCGGCCCATCCCGCCGCCACCGTCGTCCTGCTGCGTGACGGCACCGAGGGGATCGAGGTGCTGATGATCCATCGCAGTTCCAAGACCGCCTTCGGGGGCTTGTGGGCCTTCCCGGGCGGGCGGATCGAGGAGGAGGACATCCCCGAGGGCACCGAGCCCGACCCGCTGCCCGCCGCCCGCCGCGCCGCCGCCCGCGAGACCGCCGAGGAGGTCGGCCTGACCATCGACGAGACGTCGCTGGTGTGGATCAGCCACTGGCTGCCCCCGGCGGACGCCCCGGTGCGCTTCTCGACCTGGTTCTTCGCCGCACCGGCTCCCGACGGGCTGGTCGCCATCGACGCCGACGAGGTGCACGACCACCGCTGGTTCCGGCCCGCCGATGCCCTCGCCAGCCGTCACGCCGGCGAGATCGAGCTGGTCACCCCCACCTTCGTGACGTTGGACCACCTCAGCAAGCGGGCCAGCGTGGCCGAGGCCCTGGCCCATGGCGAGCCGGACCTGTTCGTCACCCGGATCTCCCGCGACGAGCACGGCGCCCGGGTGTGCCTCTACCACGGCGACGCCGGCTACGAGTCGGGTGACGCCACGCTGGCAGGACCGCGCCGCCGTCTGGTGATGGGCCGAGACCTGTGGGTCTGGGAGGACACCCGCTGACCGACCACGGGCGTACCCCGCCCACGGCAGCACGTCACGAGCGGCTCGACACGGCCGCGCCGGTGCCCAGGCCCGCCGACGACGGTCGCTAGTGTCTGCACGATGGTCCTCCGCGCTTTGATCACCGGCGGCGCCGTCCTCGCCGCAGCCGGCACCGCCGCCGTCGAGTTGCGCTACCGGCGCCACCCGGGCAACGACCTGCGCTTCGAGGACGAGGGCTGGCAGCAGGAGCGCACCGGGCCCGGCTCGCTGCGGATGAGCGGCCGCCTGATCGTGCACAACGTGATCCCCCACCGAGAGGTGATGCTCACCGACGTACGACCCGAGGTCCATCTGCTCGGCGATCACGGGCTCGACGGCGTCACCGTGCGTACCCGGGTCAAGTCGCTGCGCAAGGACTACCCGACCCGGGCCGACGGCTACTGGGTGTCCTACGTGGTCAAGCCGGCCTCCTATGCATCCCCGTCGCCCCTCGAGTTCGAGGTCGACGTCACCGGACCCGAGGCGGCCCTCGACGGCCTCTACGGCGCCTGGGTGGAGATCCGCCTCGACACCTACGGCTTCGAGGCCACCCGCGAACAGTTCCACCACGTCGTGCTGCCGCTGCGCTTCCCCGACCCCGCCGAGGACGTCCCGTGGCGCGAGGCCGCCGACGGGCGGGCGCTGGTGCGTACCGTGCGCACCCACCTGCTCGGCCCCTTCGACGACCCGCTCGAGGTGGTCCGCCGCTACGCCCTGCCCCACGCCCGGCCCGGCGACATCGTCACCATCGGTGAGACGCCCCTGGCGGTCATCCAGGGGCGCTTCCACGACCCGCGCATGATGGCCATGGGCTGGCCCGCCACCCGCCTGGCCCAGTTCATGAGCGGCGAGGGCTCGCTCGGCACCGCCGGCGGCATGCAGGCGCTGATGAACGAGCACGGCACCGTGCGCGTGGTCGGCGCCCTGGTCGGCGGGGTGGCAGCGAAGGCCGCCGGCAAGCCCGGTTGGTTCTACCGGCTCGCCGGGCCGCAGGCCCGCCTGGTCGACGACGTGACCGGCACCCTGCCGCCCTACGACAAGTTCGTGGTGGTCGGCCCCGACCGCGCCGACGAGGTCTGCCGGCGCATCGCCGGCGGCACCGGCCTCGCCGCCGCGGTGGTCGACGCCAACAACCTCGGCAAGGTCGACGTGGTCGGCTTCTCCCCTGCCACCGACCTGGGCCTGGTGTGCGACGCCCTGCGGGCCAACCCCGCCGGCAACGGCGACGAGGGCACCCCGATCGTGCTGATCCGCCCCACCGCGGGGCCGGGCGACGCCACGGGTGCCACCGGTGCCGCCGGCTCGAACGGGTCGGCCCACGCCAACGGCTCCGCCGCGCCCACGGCGGGCGACCGATGAACGCCGCCCTGCTGGCCACGCTGTGGTGCCCCGACGACCACGGTGATCTCCGCGACGACGGCGATGCTGCGACCTGCACCACCTGCGCCCGCCGCTACCCGGTCATCGACGGGGTGCTGTCGTTCCTGGCCGATGTCGAGCTCGTCGGCGCCGACCGGGCCGAGCAGCAGGCCCGCGACGACGAGGCATCCTGGTACGACACGCTGTGGCCGGAGTACGCCGACCGCATCGAGTGCCCCGCCCACGCCGAACAGATGGGCCGCCCGGCCGGTCCGGTGCTCGACATCGGCTGCGGACCGGGCCGCATCACCGGCCATCTGGCCCGCGACCTCGGCCTGCCGACCATCGCCCTCGACTACAGCCTCGAGTCGCTGCGTCTGCTGGTGCCGCGCTGTGCAGGCCTGCCGGTGCTGCCGGTACACGCCGACGCCCGCCATCTCCCGCTGCGCGACGGCGCAGTGACCGGGGCCACCTCGGGCATGTGCTACGAGCACCTGCGCGCCGCCGACCGGGTCCTCATGCTGCAGGAGACGTCCCGGGTGCTGCAGCGCGGTGCGTCGTTCGGGGTCACGACCCTGAACTACAACCTGACCTTCCGGCTGTGGAAGCTCAAGGGCAACCGCAACGCCAAGCAAGGCGAGCACCTCTTCGGCGCCAACTTCTACTTCGTGCGCCAGACCCCGGCGGAGTTCCGGGCCGAGCTGGCCGAGGTGTTCACCGTCGAGCGGGTGGTCGGCATCCGCAACTTCCCCGTGCGCAGCATCGCCGGGCTGCTGGGCCGCATCGCCGGGGACCGCACCGCGGACCGGTTCATGGCCTTCATGACCCGTACCGGCTTCAAGGCCGACCGGCTGCTCGAACGCACACCGATCGGCCGTTACCTGGGCTTCCTGCTGCTGGCGAGGGCCACCAAGGCGTGACCCGGCCCGGCGCGCTCAGCGCCGCGGCTCGAGGGCGGCGATCAGCTCGACCTCGATCAGACCGAACACCGGCGGGGCGGTGACCGTCGTACGGCACGGGTACGGCGCCTCGAAGATGTCGAGGTACTCCTCGTTCCAGGCGGCGAAATCGGCCGGATCGGCGAGATAGGCGTTGACCTTGACCACGTGGTCGAGCGACAGCCCGATGTCGGTGAGGATCGTCCGGTACAGCTCGAGGGTGTGACGGGCGTGCTCGCGGATCCCGCCCTCGATCAGCTCACCGGTCTCGGTGTTCACGGCGGTGAGCCCGGACAGGTACACGGTGTTGTCGACCTGGATCGCCGCAGCGTTGCGGATGTTCAGCCGCTCCATGGCGGCAGCGAGCGAGGCGGTGGTGGAGTGCACGCGGATCATGGCCGTTTCCTAGCAGCCCCGACAACGGTCACGTCGGGGTCGGAGGGCCGTTAGTGTGCAGCGACCCAGCGACCCGCCTGCACCCACGAGGAGATCCGGTGATCTACGAACTGCGCATCTACACCGCCATGCCCGGCAAGCTGCCCGCGCTCACGGCCCGGTTCCGGGACCACACCTGCGCCCTGTTCGAGAAGCACGGCATCAAGAACATCGGCTACTGGACCAACGCCGTCGGCGGCCGCAACGACGAGCTGTGGTACATCGTGGCCTTCGAGAACATGGGCCAGCGCGAGCAGGCCTGGGCGTCGTTCATCCGTGACCCGGACTGGAAGCAGGTCCGCGAGGAGTCCGAGAAGGACGGCCCGCTGCTGCACCACCTCGAGAACCGGTTCCTGAGCCCGACCGACTTCTCCCCGCTCGGCTGACCCCCGCCCGCCCGGTGCCGCCCACCGACGCCACGAACGACGCCGTGAACGACGCCGCGAACGACACCGGGAGCGCGCCCCGGATCGGCCGGCGGGGTTGGCTGGCGGTGCTGCTGGCGTCGGCCAGCTACGTCACGATCCTCGACAACCTCGGCCTCGCCGTCGCCTTCCCCACCATCGAGAAGGCCTTCCCCACCTTCGAGCGGACCACGCTGGCCTGGGTGTCCTCGGGCTATGCGGTGGCCCTCGCCTCGTTGCTGCTGGTGGGCGGCCGGATGGCCGACCGGTGGGGTCGGCGCCGGATCTACCGCATCGGCATGATCAGCTTCGCGGTGGCCGCACTGTGCGCCGCCGGGGCGCCCAACCCGTGGCTGCTGATCGCGGCCCGTACCGCCCAGGGCGCCGCCGGTGCGTTGGTGATGGCATCGGCGCTGGCCCTGGCGCTGCCGCTGATCCACCCGGCCCGGCGGGGCACGGCCATGGGTTGGCTGGGCGTGTCCGGCTCGATGGCGTCGCTGCTCGGCCCGCTGGTGGCCGGCAACCTGCTGGCGGTGTCGAGTTGGCGGGTGGTCTTCTGCATCACCCCGCCGATCTGTCTGATCGCCTGGTGGGGCGCTCCCCGGGTGTTCGACCCCGACTCGCCCGACGGCGACGCCACGATCGACGTGGTCGGCGCGATCGAGGCCACCCTGGCCGTTGCCCTGGCGACCCTGGCCATCACCCAGTCGGCCCGCCTCGGGCTCGACAACCGGTTCGTGCTGGGCTCCGCAGCCGTGTCCGCGGTGCTCGGCGCGGCGTTCCTGCGGCGCTGTCTGCGGGTGTCGAACCCGTTGCTGCGCCTGGGCACCCTGCGCCGCCGGTCCTTCAGCGTGGCCACCGCGTCGCAGCTGTTCACCCAGCTCACCATCTTCACGTGGTTCTTCTCGATCCCGCTGTTCCTGCAGAACGAGTGGGGATGGTCGCCGAGCCGGTCGGGCTGGATCATCACCGTGGCCATGGCCATGGCGGTCAACTCGGTGTTCTTCGGGTCCTACGCCGACCGCAAGGGCTACCGGATCGTGCTGGTGGCCGGCGGGGTGTGCACCAGTGCCGGCATGGTGCTGTGGTTGCTGATGCTGCCGCCCACCCCGTCGTGGCTGGCCATCCTGCCCGGCCTGATGGTGTTCGGCTGGGGTACCGGCATGGTCGGCATGACCTCGACCGCCGCTGCGCTCGACGGCATCCCGGCCGAGGAGCTGGCCATGGCCAACGCCACGCACCAGACCGCCCGCCGGCTGATGCAGACCATGGGCACGGCGTTGGCGGTCGCGGTGCTCGGCAACCGCGAGACCGCCGGCTTCGGCCGCTACCAGGTCGTCTGGGCCATCGTCGCTGCGGGCTACCTGTTGTCGGGCCTGATCGCCCTCGGCTACCCGCGTCGCGCCGGCCGTTAGCGAACCACCACCGGCCGGACCCCGCCCGTGACCGGCCCGCAGTACGACCGGCGCGGCTGCACGCCGGGTCCCTGCGGCGACGACTCAGCGATCGCGACCGAACAGCAGTCCGTCGGCCTCGAGGGCGGCGATGGTCGCATCGTCGTAGCCGAGCAGGTCCCGCAGGATCTCGCCGTTGTGCTCACCGAGCTTCGAGGCGCGCAGGTCGGGATCGGGCCCACGGTCGGAGAACTTGATCGGGAAACCCGGCACCAGGAACGGCCCGGTGCGCTCGTCCTGCACCTCACGCACCATGTTGCGCTCGATGAAGTACGGGTGGTGCAGGGCCTCGGCCGGGCTGAGCACCGGACCGCACGGCACCCGTTCATGCTCGAGCGCGGCGATGACCTCGTCGTCGGTGGCGAAGGTCGCCATCCACGCCTCGATCATCGCCGTGAGCTCGTCCCGGTGCTCGAGCCGGGCGCCGTTGGAGCGGAAGTGCGGATGCTCGGCCAACTCGGGCCGGCCCATCGCCGCCCACAGCCCGTCGACCTGGCCCTGGGTGCACAGGATCACGATCCAGCCCTGCGGGGCCTTGAACGTTCCGGCGGGCGACAGCGGCTGGTAGTGGCGGCCCTGCCGCAGCGGCACGAACTCGTCGTCGGTGCCCTCCGTCATCGACACGGCATGCACCGCGGTCTCCTGCATGTGGAACAGCGCGTCGACCATGGACACGTCGATGTGGGCCCCACGACCGGTGCGGTCCCGGCGGTACAGGGCGTAGCCGACCCCGGCGAACGCGTGCAGGCCGGCGTTGGTGTCGCCGACGCCGATGCCGACGAAGGTGGGCGGCCCGTCGGGGTCACCGGTCATGTGCATCACCCCGGAGTAGGCCTGGGCGATGAAGTCGAAGCTGGTCTTGTGCCGCAGCGGCCCGGTCTGGCCGAACCCCGACACCGACGCGTAGATCAGGCGGGGGTTGATGGCGCTGAGGGTCTCGTAGTCCATGCCCCGGCGGGCCATGACCCCGTGGCTGTAGTTCTCGACCAGCACGTCGACATGGGGCACCAGCGACTTGACCAGCTCGATGCCCTCGGGCCGGCGCAGGTCGACACACAGGCTGCGCTTGCCCCGGTTCTGCTGGATGAACCCACCGGCCCGGCCGTTGATGCGCGGCACCCCGGCCCGGGTGGGGTCGCCCCACGGCGACATCTCGACCTTGATGACCTCAGCGCCCAACTCGACCAGCAGCCGGGTGCACGACGGCCCGGCCAGGTACTGGGTGAAGTCCAGCACCCGCACCCCGGCCAGATACGGTTCGTCCGACGGATCCATCATCATCCCTGCCCCCTGCCCCCTGTTCCCGGGCCGCATTGTCGCACGTCGACGGGGCCGACCGACGACGACCCGCCCCAACCCGGCCGACGACGGTGGGCCGCAACGCCCTCGACCGACTCAGTCGGCGAACATGTCCTCGACGAGGGCGGTGTCGAGGTAGGCGATGACGTTGCGGATCAGGCCGGCCTCGAAGCCGAGTACCCAGCAGTAGGTCTGCTCGTAGGGCCGGCCGTTGCGGCCCCGGCTGCGACCCTCCCACTGCAGTATGACCGTGTCGCCGACGTCGTGCACCGCAACGATCGTGGCCAGCAACGGCTCGCCGAGTTGCGCGATCAGCTTGCCGGTGGCCCCGGCCACGAAGGACGCCTTGTCGGTGAACGTTCCGGAGATGGGCGTCGTACCGATGACCCGCCAGGTGACGGTGGGCGACACCAGCTCGAAGAACTCCCTGCTCGAACCGCGCTCCCAGTGGGAGAAGGCGGCGCGGACACGTTCGGCATTGGTCTCCATGCCCGCTGACGCTAGCGCAGTACCGCTCGGTACGGTCCCGGTGACGGGCTGCCTGCAGGGCCTGTCGGACGACCGGACTCGACCGCTCCCGGGCCGGGCGGCCGTACCGCTCCACCACGGCGGACGGTTCGGCCCGGGCACCGATGCGGCGAATCGTTCACGCCGATTCGACGCCGAATCGACGCCGAATCGACGCCGAATCGATGCCGAATCGACGCGACGCCGCCGGCAACCATGCCCGACAAGAGGGGTCCGGCGGCGTGCTTGTAGCGAAATGGTTCGTGAGGCCCCGCCATCGCGCATCCCGGAAACGCGAACCCGCAGGTCAGAGCGGTATGCCGAATCCGGCTGTCGCGGTCGCCGAACCATTTCGCTACAAACCTGATCGACGGGACCGGTCGGGGCGGGGCGAAGCGGGCCGGGCCGGGGCGGGCGGGAGCGACCGGGGCGGGGTGACGGCAGCGGGCGGGCGCGGACCCGGCCGGACGTGCGAGGCTCGATGCCGGACCGAGCGAAATCCGAAGGAGCAGACCATGGGACTACTCGACGGCAAGGTGGCCATCGTGACCGGCGCAGGACGCGGCCTCGGCCGTAGCCATGCCCACCTGCTGGCCGCCGAAGGGGCGGCGGTCGTGGTCAACGACCTCGGCGGCGAATGGGACGGCCACGGCGCCGACCCCCGCGCCGCCTCCGAGACCGCCGCCGAGATCGTCACCGCCGGCGGCAGGGCCGTGGCCAACTTCGACGACGTGGCCGACTGGGAAGGCGGACAGCGCCTCATCAACCAAGCCGTGGAGACCTACGGCCGGCTCGACATCCTGGTGTGCAACGCCGGGTTCGTGCGGGACCGCACGGTGTTCAACATGACCGAGGAGGAATGGGATTCCGTCATCCGGGTCCACCTCAAGGGTCACTTCGTGCCCACCCGGTGGGCCACCACCTACTGGCGTGAGCAGTTCAAGGCCACCGAGGCGCCGGTCGGCGGCCGCATCATCTACACCGCCTCCGAGGCGGGCCTGTTCGGCAACGCCGGCCAACCCAACTACTCCGCGGCCAAGGCCGGCATCGCCTCGCTCGGCATCACCGTGGCCCGCGAGATGAAGCGCTACGGCGTCACGTGCAACACCATCAACCCCCGGGCCCGCACCCGGATGACGGTCAACACCTTCGGCGCCGACCAGCTGACCGCCAAGGAGGGCGAGTTCGACGTCAACGATCCCGACAACGTCTCGCCGTGGATCGGCTACCTGTGCAGCGACCATGCCGCCGACATCACCGGCCAGACCTTCGTGGTGGGCGGCGACACCGTCGCCCTGATGCAGGGGTGGACCCGGGCCAACCGCATCCGCAAGGGCAAGGACCGCTGGACCCCCGCCGAGCTGGTCGAGGCCCGCGCCGAGCTGTTCGGCGACCGCCCCACCGGTCCGCCCCGCTTCGGCTGACGGTCTGCGCTCGCCGCACCCGGCAACGCGCCGGACCGGCGGGTCGGCGGGTCGGCGGGTCGGCGCGGCGGTGTCAGCCGGCGGCGAACAGCATCCGGTAGCCCAGCACCTGTACCGGCCGGGTTCGGCCGAACGACGCGTCGAGCGCCGTCCACCGGTCGAACCCGAGCCGTTGGTACAACCGCTGGGCGGCCTGCATCAGGTTGGTGGTGTGCAGCGCAATGCCCGGTGCGCCCTCGGCCCGGGCCCGCTGCACACAGGCCAGGGTGAGCGCAGCACCCACCCCGCGGCCCTGTGCCGCCGGGGCGGTGGCGAGCATGCGGAACCCCGCCAGATCCCCCAGCGTGTCGGCCAGCTTCGGCATCTCGTCGGCGTAGCGCCGGTAGTAGGTGACGTCGCCGAGCACCTCGTGGCCATCGACGGCGACCAGCACGACGGCGGTCGGCCCACGCCCGGCGAGGTCCGCCAGCTCCTCGCCGTAGGCACCGAGCGGACCCATCCCCGGCAGGGCGGCATAGGCGGCCACCGTCAGCTCGGCGACCGCCGGGTACTCGTCGGGCCGAGCCTCGCGCACCTCGACGGTCATCGGGGCACGTCCACCCACGGCAGGTCCTTGTCCACGCGCGGCTCACCGGGCAGGCCCAGCACCCGCTCGCCCATGATGTTGCGCATGATCTCCGAGGTGCCGCCCTCGATGGAGTTGGCCCGGGCCCGCAGGAAGAACATGTGGTCGGGCTGGCGGGCCATCTCGAGCCTGGTCCCCCGTCCGAGGTCGTAGCCGTCGGGGTACAGCATCCCGCCAGGGCCCATCAGGTCGAGCACGAAGCTCGAGATCTGTTGGTTCAGCTTGGCGGCCACGACCTTGCCCACCGAACCCTCCGGGCCTGGGTTGCCCGAGGCCCGCAGCTGCGACGCCCGCCAGTTGGTCAGCCGCGACACCTCGGCCTGCACCCACAGCTGCATCAGGGCGTCCTTGGTGGCGGCGTCGCCGTGGGCCGGGCTCTGCTCCCACGCCCGCACCGCCCGCTTGATGACCCCGTCGCCGCGGCCGGGCACGGCTCCGCCGATGAGTACCCGCTCGTTCATCAGCGTGGTGAGCGACACCCGCCAGCCGTCGCCGATGTCACCCATCCGGTTGGAGTCGGGAATGCGGACGTCGGTGAAGTAGACCTCGTTGAACTCCGCCTGTCCGGTCATCTGCCGCAACGGTCGCACCTCGACACCGGGACTGTGCATGTCGACGATGAAGTAGGTCAGCCCCTGGTGCTTGGGCAGCGAGATGTCGGTGCGGGCCACGAGCATGCCCCAGCGGGCGAGGTGCGCCCCCGAGTTCCACACCTTCTGACCGTTGACCACCCACTCGTCGCCGTCACGCACCGCCCGGGTCGATACGGCGGCGAGGTCGGACCCGGCGCCCGGCTCGGAGAACAACTGGCACCAGAACTCCTCGGCGGTGAACAACGGACGCAGCCAGCGCTGCTTCTGAGCCTCGGTGCCATAGGTGACGACCACCGGTCCGCCCATCCCGATACCGAGCGGGTTACGGGGCGCGGCCTGCGGTCCCCCGGCGGCGGCGATACGTTCCTGGACCTGCTTCTGCAGCTTGGGCCCGACCCCCAGCCCGCCGTAGCCGACCGGGAAGTGTACCCACGCCAGACCCAGGTCGAACTGGGCGCCGAGGAAGGCGACCTTGTCCTTGGGGTCGTGCTCGGCGAGGAGCCGGTCGGTGGCGGCGGCGACACGGGCCTCGGCGTCGGAGTCGGTACTGGTCATGGGTGCTCCCGGGTACGGCGATCTCGCCGCAGGTTACCGAGCCGGCTACCCGTACCGATCGGCATGGCCGGGGTCGCTCTGCCGGGCCGTCCGCCTCACCCGGTACGCTGCGCAGCGCTTCGATCCCGGGAGGAACCAACGTGCCGCTGTCGGCCTATCGCGTGCTCGACCTGACCGATGAGCGAGGGCAGTTCGCCGGGTATCTCCTGGCGCAGCTGGGCGCCGAGGTGATCTGCATCGAACCGCCCGGGGGCCAGCGCTCACGGCACCTGGGGCCCTTCGTCGACGACGTGGCAGGCCCCGATCGCTCGCTGTTCCACCTGGCCTACAACCGGGGCAAGCGTTCGGTGGTCCTCGACGACGACGCAGACGCACTCGCCACGCTCGCCGCCGGCGCCGACGTCGTGCTCGACTGCGGAGCGCTCCCCGTCGACCTCGCCGCCCTGCGGGCCGCCAACCCGGCGCTCATCACCGTGTCGATCACCCCCTTCGGCAGCGAGGGACCCAAGGCCGGGTGGCTGGCCGGCGACCTCACCCTGGCCGCAGCCGGCGGCGTGCTGTCGGTGACCGGCGACCAGGACCGCCCGCCGGTGCGCATCAGCCAACCGCAGAGCTGGTTACACGGCTGCGCCGACGCCGTCAGCGCCACCTCGATCGCCCTCACCGAGCGGGCCCGCTCCGGCCTCGGCCAGCACGTCGACGTGTCGTGCCAGCAGTCCCTCATCGCCGCCACCCAGTTCTGCATGATGAACGCCCTGGTCGACCTGCCCCAGGCCAAGCGCATCGCCGGAGGGCTGGAGCTCGGCCCGTTCACGCTGCGCTTCGTCTACGAGTGCGCCGACGGTCACGTGTCGGTCACCTACCTGTTCGGCTCGGTCATCGGCCCGTACACCAACCGGCTGTTCCGCTGGATGTTCGAGGAGGGGGCCTGCGACGCCGGCCTCGCCGAACGCAACTGGGTCACCTTCGCCACCGATGTGCTCGAGGGCCGCGAGGACATCGCCGAGCTCGACCGGGCCACGCAGGCCATCGAGGCCTTCACCCGCACCCGGACCAAGCGGGAGCTGGTGGAGACGGCCGGGGTCAAGGGCGCCCTCATCGCCCCCATCCACACCAGCCGCGACATCCTCGATCTCGACCACCTCGCCGAGCGCCGCTTCTGGTCGCCGCTGACGGTGCCGGGCCGCACCGAGCCGGTCCGGGCCGCCGGGCCGTTCGCCCGGTTGCACGGCTCGCCGCTGACCACCCTCGGCCCGCCGCCGGCGCTGGGCGAGCACACCGCCGAGGTACTGGCCGAGCCAGCCCGGCGTCCGTCCGTGCCGGCAACCCCGGCAACCCCGGCAACCCCGGCCGGCGCGCTCGACGGGCTGAAGGTGGTCGACCTGTTCTGGGCCCTGGCCGGGCCGGGCACCACCCGTACCCTGGCCGACCACGGGGCCACCGTGATCCGCATCGAGTCGGAGCAGCGGCCCGAGCTGCTGCGGGCGGCCAGCCCGTTCCGGGTGCCCGGCAACGACTTCGAGGGGTCGATGCAGTACCACTCGACCAATGCCTCGAAGCTGCATCTGCAGCTGAACCTGTCGGTGCCCGAGTCACGCGAGGTGCTGTTCGACCTGATTCGGTGGGCCGATGTGGTGACCGAGTCGTTCACCCCGCGGGCCATGCGCTCGATGGGCCTCGGCTACGAGCTGTTCCGCTCGATCAACCCGCGCATCATCATGGTGTCGTCGTGTCTGATGGGCCAGGACGGCCCGCTGCGGGACTACGCCGGGTTCGGCACGGCCGGGGCGGCCTACGGCGGCTTCTACCCCATCACCGGCTGGCCCGACCGTCTCCCGGCGGGCCCGTACACCGCCTACACCGACTACATCAGCCCTCGCTTCACGGTGGCCGCCATCCTCGCCGCCGTCGGGCACCGTGAGCGCACCGGCGAAGGCCAGTACCTCGACCTGTCCCAGATGGAGCTCGGCCTGCAGATGCTGGCGCCGGGCCTGCTCGACGACGAGCTGCACGGCCTGGTCGGCATGCGCCGGGGCAACCGCGACCCGCACCTGGCACCACACGTCGTCGCCCCGGCCGGACCGGAGGGCGAGGACCGCTGGATCGCGCTGGCCTGCCACACCGACGCCCAGTGGGCGACGCTTGCCGGGCTGTGCGGCCGGGCCGATCTGGCCGGGCTCACCGTGGCCGAGCGGCTCGACCGGGTCGACGAGATCGAGGCGGTGGTGTGCGCCTGGACCGCCGGGCAGGACCCGTCGGCGTTGCAGGAGCGGTTGCAGGCCGCCGGCATCGACGCCCACCAGGTGCAGAACAGCGCCGAGTGCGTGGCCGACCCGCAGCTGGTGCTGCGCCGACAGTTCCGCGAGGTCCCCCACCCGATCTACGGCACGACGTTCGTGGAGGGCCCGGCGTTCACCCTGTCGCGTACGCCCGGTGGGCCGCGCTGGGGAGGCCCGCCGATGGGCACCCACAACCAGGACATACTCTCCGGTATTCTCGGCTACGACGACGACCGCATCGCCGACCTGGTCATCGCCGGCGCCCTGAGCTGACCGCGATCCCCGCCCGCTCCCGCCGCCCCGGCGGGAGCCCGGACGTGCGGCCCCCACCCGGCGGCCGCGCACCCGGGCACGCGGAGCGATTCGACGTCGCTTCGCCGAATGTCGACCCCGGAACCGTCGCGGCGAATCGACGTCGATTCGCCGCAACACCGCCCTCGATCCCGGACCGGACGGCCGGCGGTGCCGTGTTTGTAGCGAAATGGTTCGACCCCCACGCCGACCCTACCGCAGGCAACCCGCTGACCAGCACTTTCGCGTCGCACCCGGCCAGGGCACACGGCCGACCGAACCATTTGGCTACAAACCGCCCGGCACCGGCCCCTGACGGGACGCCGACGGGACGCCGACGGGACGCCGACGGGACCGGATCGGCCCGCACGACGCCCACGTCGCCACTCAGACCACTCAGGCCGTACGGGTGGGTACGGCGACCACGGCGTGGCCGGGGCAGGTCGGCTCGCCCTTCTGGTTGACCACATCGATGTCGAGGGTGATGCGATGCTCGCCGTCGACGACCTCGGTCGCGGTGACCGTGCCGACCACGGTGAGCACGTCGTTCTTCTGGTTGATGGCCCGGAACTGGCAGCCGATCTCACGCACCTCGGCCTCGTCGCCGATCCATGCCTGCAGCGCGTTGACGATGTAGGCGTAGCGCAGGTTGCCCATCCCGAACGCGCCCTGCTCATTGAGGGCCTTGCGACCGGCCTCGTCGTCCATGTGGATGTAGATGAACTCGTCGTTGACCGCGGCGTAGCGGTTCCAGTTCATGAAGTCGGTCTTGCGGGACCATTCGGGCAGCTTGTCGCCGACGTTGACGTCCTCGAAGTACACGTTGTTGGCCATGTCGTTCTCCTGTCGCCTCGTGTCGCTCAGTACCGGATGGCGGTCGACACCCGCCGCTTGACCAGATCGCCGTCCTGGTTGCGCCATTCGAGCTCGCTGTAGGTGAACAGCGTGTGGCCCAACCGGGTCTCGCGCTCCTCCCAGTCGCGCAGGCGGTTGCGGGCGGTGATGACGTCACCGGGGCGCATGGGCACCCCGTAGGTCTCCACCTGACCGCCGTTCATGCCCCGGAGCTTGCGGGTCTTCGTCTCGCCCGAGCCGGCGGGCTTGGCGGCCGGCTTCGGCTTCTCGGTCACGATCGGCCAGGCGAAGGGGTTGAAGTCGGGCGGGGCGATGATCCCGCCCCAGCGGGTGCCGTCGGCATAGGCGGCATCCCAGAAGATCGGGGGCGGCGTCTCCGGCCAGTACACGGCGATGGCCCACTTGCGGATGTCGGCCTCGCTCACCGGCGGCGACACCCGCTCGACCCCCCACACCCCCTTGCGTTCGATCATGTCCGCGGTGACCAGCGTCTCCGGCCCGGCCTGCTCGCTCATCGGCGCTCCCCCTACGTGCTCGGCGGCGCATCCTACGGCCCGCAGCCGCTACCGTCCCGCCCATGACCACCGTGACCGTCACCGATACCTTCGACCATCCCGCCGACCAGGTCTGGCCCCTGCTGTCGGACTTCGGCGGCATCCACAAGTACATGCGCGGCATGCCCGAGACCCAGGTCGAGGGCAGCGGCCTCGGCCAGGACCGCGTCATCGCCCTGCCCCAGGGCCAGGTCGTCGAGCGCCTCACCTGGCTCGACAACGCCAACTACGCCTTCAGCTACACCCTCATCGAGGCCCCGCTGCCGTTCCGTCGCTACGTGGCCACGGTGCAGCTGACCCCCAAGGGCGACACCTGCGACATCGTGTGGGAGGGCAACTTCGACGTCGAGGGCGTCTCGGTGGAAGAGGGCGAGGCCATGGCCCGCGGCATCTACAGCGGCGGTATCAAGGGCTACAAGAAGGCCCTCGCCGGCTGACCGCGTCCGGCACGGTTCCCCGCCCTCCGGCGGGCGGCGCACCCCGCGCTGTGGGAGGCTGACACCTGCTGTCGAGGGGCCGCCGCCGGGCGCGCCGAAGGGGAGGAACCGTGCCGGGTCCGCTGGAAGGAATCACGATCATCGAGTGCAACCGGGTGCCGCCCGGGTCGCTGGCCACCGTGCTGCTCGCCGACATGGGCGCCGAGGTGATCCGGGTGGTCGAACCGACCTCGGGCGGTCCCGACATGCTCGACCAGGGCGATGCCAAGGCCGCCGAGAAGCGCCGCCGCCGGGCCGGCTACTGGGTCGATCGCAACAAGCGCAGCCTCAGCCTCGACCTCAAGAACCCCGACGCCCAGGAGATCCTGCGCAAGCTCGCCGCGGACGCCGACGTCTTCGTCGAGGGCTTCCGGCCCGGCGTCATGAAGCGCCTCGGCAACGACTTCGAGACGCTGTCGGCGCTCAACCCCCGCCTGGTGTACTGCTCGCTGTCGGGCTTCGGCCAGGACGGCCCCTACCGCGACTACCCGGCCCACGACATCAACTACCTGTCCCTCGCCGGCGTGCTCAAGCAGCTCGGCAAGCCGGGTCAGGAGCCCACCATCCCGCTCAACATCGTCGCCGACTATGCCGGGGCGTCGATGCACGCGGCGCTGGGCATCATGTTCGCCCTGTTCGGCCGGGAGCGCACCGGCCGGGGCCAGCTCGTCGACATCGCCTACCTCGACGCCACCATCTCGCTGCTGTCCGCCGTGCCGTCGTTCATGGCGTGGTTCGCCGGCGCGCCCGAGCCCGATCCCACCGTCGGCACCTTCGACGGCACCCGGCCGTACTACACGACCTACGTGTGCGGCGACGGCAAGCAGCTGTCGATCGGCTCCACCGAACCGCACCTGTGGCACAACTTCTGCCGGGCGGTGAACCGACCCGACCTCGAGGCGGCCGAGCTGAAGCCCGGCGAGGCCCTGCGCGGCCCCCGTCCCGAGCAGACCGCGGCCAAGGCCGAGGTCGCCAAGCTGTTGCTGACCCGCTCGCGCGACGAATGGTTCGAGCTGCTCGTCGCCGCGGACGTGTGCGTCGGCAAGGTGTACGACCCGCATGAGGTGTTCCAGGACCCGCAGGTCCGTCACCGCAACATGGCCCTCGAGATCGACGTCGACGGGGCGGTCGCGCTCAACCCCGGCGTGGCGGTGAAGCTGTCGGACACGCCCGGCTCGGTGCGCTTCCCCACGCCGCTGCCCGGCGCCCACACCGACGAGATCCTCACCTCCCTCGGGTACTCGACCGACGACATCGCCGCCCTGCGCGCCGCCCGCGCCGTCTGAGACCCGGCCCACCCCACCAACAGGAGAACCAACGAACCATGGGTAAGCGCATTGCCATCGTCGGCGTCGGAGCCCTCGGCGGCTACGTCGGCGGCCACCTGGCCCGGGCCGGCCACGACGTCGTCCTCATCGACTTCTGGCCCGCCAACATCGAGGCCATCCGGGCCAACGGCCTGCAGCTCGACGGCCTCAGCGACGAGGAGCGGTTCACCGTCACCGGTGTGACCGCCCTGCACGTGTCCGACGTGCAGTCCCTCGCCGGCCAACGGCCCGTCGACATCGCGCTCGTGGCGGTGAAGTCCTACGACACCGAATGGGCGACGATGCTCATCAAGCAGTACCTCGCCCCCGGCGGGTACGTGGTGTCGCTGCAGAACTGCCTCAACGAGGAGCGCATCGCGAACATCGTGGGCTGGGGCCGCACGGTGGGGGCCATCGCCTCGATGATCTCGGTGGACATGCCCGAGGCCGGCCGCATCATGCGGACCATCCCCAAGATGGGTGACCGACACACGGTGTTCCGCGCCGGCGAGGTGCACGGGCGCATCAGCACCCGCATCGAGGAGCTGGTCGAGCTGTTCTCGCTGGTCGACTCGGCCAAGGCCACCACCAACCTGTGGGGCGAGCGCTGGTCGAAGCTGGTGCTCAACGGCATGGCCAACGGCGTCTCCGCGGCCACCGGGCTGTCCATCGCGGCCACCAACCACAACGACGCGGTGCGCCGTTTCTCGATCCAGCTCGGCGGCGAGGCGGTCCGCATCGGCCAGGCGCTGGGCTACGAGCTGGAGAAGATCGGCAAGTTCGAGCCCGAGACCCTGGCGCTCGCCGCCGAGGGCGACGCCGCCGCGCTCGAGCTGGTCGAGACCCAGCTCACCAAGGACGCCAAGCCCAACCCCCGTGACGACATCCGCCGGCCGTCGATGGCCCAGGACGTGCTCAAGGGCCGCCGCACCGAGATCGAGTTCATCAACGGCTACATCGCCGCCAAGGGCGCCGAGATCGGCATCGACGCCCCCGCCAACGTGCGCATCACCGAGCTGGTGAAGGGCGTCGAACGCGGCGAGCTGACCCCCAGCCCGGCGCTGCTCGGTGGCTGAGGGCCCGGCGTCCCGCCGCAGGCGCGAAGGGCCGGCAGCGACGAGCGGGACGGCACCGGCGAGCACCTCGAGCCCGGCCGGCGGGCCCGCCGCGCCGTGGGCGCGGCGAGCCTGGTGGTGCCTGCTGGCCACGGTGCCGGCATTCGTGGTGGGTGTCGTCGTGGGCGAGGGCCTGCAGGCGGCGTTCGGCTACGCCGATGCCGGGCCCGAGGCGACACCCTGGTGGGTGAAGCTGGTGGCGGGCGGGCTCGGGTCGCTGCTGATGATCGCTCCGTCGGCGGCCGGCGTGGCCTGCGCCAAACGGGGCCGCCTGCTCGGCGAGGGCAAACGGGCCCGTTCGGCGCTGATCGGCAACGGCGCCGTGCTGACCCTGCTCACCCTGCAGCTGCTCGTGCAGGCCGCCACGTCGTTCCTGGCCTGACGAGCGCCCGACCGAACCGGGCGGGGCCGGGGGCCGGACGAACGGACTCGGCACGCGGCCGGCGGTCTCGCCGGTGTTCAGGCGAACGCCGGGAGCACCTCGTCGGCCAGGATGGCCTCGGTCTCCGGCGAGGTGGACACGATGATGAAGTACTTCACGCCGTCGGCGCCCACCCGGTCGTGCAGCTCCTCGATGGCCTGCTCGGGGGTGCCGATCAGCGCGACCGGCGACCGCTGGGCGCTGGGGAGATCGGCGAAGCCCAGCCGTTGGGCCAGCCGGCTGAACACCGGGTGGTCGGCGTCGCCGGAGAGGTTGGCCAGCATGAACCCGCTCAGCTCGATGCCGGCCGGATCACGATCGGCCTCCTCGGCGAGCTGGTGCAGCAGGGCGATCCGCTGGCGCAGGCGGGCCCGGTCGAAGCGGACCGTGGCCTCGGCGTCCTTGATGAAGTCCTTGCCGTGCGCGGTCGGCGGGATCAGGTTGACGATGTCGGCCTGACGGGCGGCGATGGACAGCAGGTGCTTGCTCGACCCGCCGATCATGATCGGCGGATGCGGCTGGCGCACCGGCCGCGGCCGGCTCGATGCCCGGGCGATGGAGAAGTACTCGCCGCGATAGGTGGCGTCGTCGGCGGTCCACATGGTGCGGACCAGCTCGATGGTCTCCTCGAGGCGGTCGAGCCGCTCCGCGGCGTCGGGGAAGGGATAGCCGTGGGCCTCGTACTCGGCCACGTTCCAGCCCGAGCCGATGCCGAGCACGAACCGGCCGTTGCTGATCTGGTCGATGGTCGCGGTCATCTTGGCCAGCATCGCCGGGGTCCGGTAGGACGCGGCGATGACCGAGGGCACCAGCTCGACCCGCTCGGTCACCGCGGCGATGGCGGTCAGGGTCGACAGGCACTCGAGCTGCGCCACGTCGACGCCGCCGTCCTGGGACACGAAGTGGTCGTTGAGCGACACCGAGTGGAACCCCCTGGCCTCGGCGCGCAGGGCCGCGGCCTTGGCCTCGGCGAAATCACGGGTGGGCAGGAACAGTCCGAACTTCACGGAGGGCATGGCACCTCGAATCGACGCATCCGACAGGGACGCCGGACGCTAACCCACCGCAGGGATCACCGGCCTGCCCCGGGCCCGGCCCGGTGGCCGTCCGCCCCGGCTGCTAGAACATCGGCCATGGCCACCTTCAAGTGCCTGGTCAACGGCACCATCGACGACGCCACCCGCCACAGGGTGCGCGAGGCCCTGGCCGGGTTGACCGAAGCGCGTTTCGGCACGCCCGCCGCGTCCGTGGCGGTGTCCTTCACCGAGATCCCGCCGGGCAACTGGTACACGGCCGGCGAACCCTCGGCGGCCTCCATGGTCCTCGGCACCGTACCGCCTGGTACGTCCCAGGAGGTGCGGGAAGAGGTCATGGCCGCGATCTGCGCTGCGTTCAGCACGATCACCGGCGCCGACCATGATCGGGTCATGATCGTCGCCGCCGACGAGCACTGAGTCGTTCCGCGCGGATCCCGCACCGCCCGGCCCGCCCGGCACCCTCACCGCCCGCCTGTACCGCCCGCCTGTACCGACCGCTGTCCCACCCTCCTGGAGTCACCGCCATGCCGCTGTACCGCTGCACCTGCCCCCCGGACACCTTCGACGACACACAGCGGCAGGGCATCGCCCGGGCCATCACCGCCATCCACTGCGAGCTCACCGGCGCCCCGCCGACCTTCGTGCACGTCCAGTTCTTCGAGGAACCGGCCCGACCGGGCCGTACCCCGGTCGTGCTGCACGGCGGCATCCGCGCCGGACGCGACGGCGACCTGGTCGGCACGCTCATCGAACGGTGCTGCAGCGCCGTGACCGAGCTGGCCGGCGTGCCGCGGGCGGACATCTCCATGCGTACCTCGGAGACCAATGCCTCGTGGGTGTTCGAGGGTGGCCGGGTGTTCCCCGAGCCGGGCGGCGAGGAAGCCTGGCTCGCCGCCGGGCACTGACCCCGACGACCCCGACCAACCGGTCAGGCCCGGCGCAGCTCCGAGGTGGTGGCGATCGCCGCGGCGAACAGGGCCACCACGCCCGACAGCAGCAGCAACGCCGTGGACGGCGACACCACCCGGGTGAGGAACAGCAGCCCGAAGGACACCAGCGGCAGCGTGCCACGGCTGAGCACATGGACCACGCCCATGGCCCGGCCCATCATCTCCGCCGACGTGTACTCCTGGGTCAACTGACGGACCAGGGTCACGAACAGCCCGATCGGCGCGCCCCAGAACACGCTGCTGACCAGGCTCAGCCAGAACGCCCGTGACAGACCCAGGATCGCCAACTGGGGCACGATCGACGCCATCCCCACGAAGAACAGCAACCCGCGACGCCGCAGTTGCGGCCGGGAGGCGATGACGAAGGTCATCACCACCATGCCGGGGATCATCGAGCCGACAAGCAACGACGCGCCGAGCGCATCGGCCCCCAGCACCGACTCGGCCACCTTCGGCACCAGGATGGCGGTGCTGGCGCTGATCAGCCCGATGACGATGTTGGCCAGCGCCAGGCTGCGCCGCGGCTGCTCGGCGAACATGTAGCGCAAGCCCTCCCCCGTCGAGCGCAGCATCGACACCGGCACCTCGGGCGTGCGCCGTGGCACCTCGTTGACCGGTTTGGCCGCCAGGATCGCGACCGCTGCGCCGAGGGCCATCACCGAGAACCCCGCGAACGCCGCGGTGATCCCGAAAGCCCGGATGATGATCCCGCTGGCCAGCGAGCCGGTGAAGAACGAACTCTGGAACGCCAGGTTCTGCAGCGCCACGCCGGTCACGTGCAACCGCCGGGGCACCAGCTCGGGCACCATTGCGGTCTGGGTCGGTTGGACCACCGCGATGAGGGTGCCCAACGCAGCCGCCGTCGCACAGGCCACCGCCAGGTGCATCCGGTCGGTGTGCTCCAGCCAGGCGCTCAGCGCCAGCACCACGGCCATGGCCAGCGACGCCCAGCACACCAGCCGGCGGCGATCGACCCGGTCGGCCCACACGCCGGCGGGAATGCCGAAGAACAGGTGGGGCAGGCCGAGGGCGATGCCCCCCACCAGCGCCGCCTGCGACGGCGACTTGATGACCAGCCACACCCAGGTGAAGCGGGCCCCACCGAAGATCAACGAGGACAGGAACACCGAGATCCAGTAGTTCCGGTAGGAACGCTCGGACATCACCTCGAGCACCGGGTGACGGGCTCGGACCGGCGCCACTGCGCCGACGGCGGTCATCAGAACGCCGGCATGATCTGTTCGGCGAAACGCTCGAGCGATTGGCGGGACTGCTGCGGGGTGAGGTTGCCCCAGGCGAAGGACAGGGCGAAGGTGTTGACCCCGGCCTCGTCGATCTGACGGTTCAGGGTGTCCTTGATCGTCGCCGGGGAGCCGATCAGCATCGTGCCGGTGGCGTGGTTGGTGGCCAGATCGGTGCGGGCGGCGGTGCGGCCGTCGCCGTGCAGCCGCCACAGCCAGCTGTAGCTGTCCACGAAGCGGGGATAGCCGGCGGCGGCGATGGCGTAGGCCTCCTCGTCGGTGTCGGCCACCACGACCTGGCGTTGCAGGCCGATGCAGGGCTGCGCCACGTGGCCGTTGAGCCGGTCGGTGCGTCCGGCCGCAGCACGCTCGGCGTCGCGGTAGGCGTCGACGCAGGCCCGGAAGTCGGCGGCCGGGCCGAGGCCCATCAGGTTCACCCCTTCGGCGCCGGCCCAGGCCGAGCTGTCGACCATGGTCGTGGCGTACCACAGCGGCGGATAGGGCCGTTGCGCGGGGTGCAGCTGCACCGGCACGTGCTCGTAGTGCGGGGTCAGCGGTCCACCGGCGGTCAGCGTGGACTCGGTCAGGGCGGCGAGCAGCGTGTCGAGCGACTCGTCGAAGACCGCCTTGGTGCCGTTGTGGTCGACCCCGCGGTAGCCCAGCTCGTAGGGCGACACGCCGCGACCGACGCCGAGCTCCAGTCGACCGTGGGAGAGGTGGTCCAACATGGCGATCTCACCGGCGAGACGCAGCGGTTCGTACAGCGGCAGCAGGTACACCAACGGGCCGAGGCGGATGCGGCGGGTCTCGCGGGCCAACGCGGCCAGGAACACGCTGGGCGAGGGTGCCATGCCCAGCGGCGTCGACTGGTGCTCGGCCATGTGGTAGCGGTCGAACCCGGCCTCGTCCGCTGCACGGATCAGCTCGATCCGGGTGTCGTACAGCTCGGCGAGCGAACAACCGTCGCGCTCGTCGATCCAGTCGAACAACCCGAACGACACGGCGCCCATGGTGGTCCTCCCCCGGCGCCGCCCCCGGACGCCCTTCGTGGCTGCACCTTACGCCCGGGGGGCGACGGGTGAACCATCGGCACAGCAGCACCCCCGCCCGATCGGGCATCATCTGTGCATGACCAGCCATCTCGACGCCCACGAGTACGCCGCCCCCATGGCCAGTGGCCCCAGCGGTCCGCTGCAGGGCTTGCGCATCATCGACGTGACCCACGCGCTCGCCGGGCCCTTCGCCGCCATGTTCCTCGCCGACATGGGTGCCGACGTCATCAAGGTGGAGCCCCCGACCGGGGAGATGACCCGCTTCGGCGGCCCGTGGACCCGCGACGACGAGGTCAAGGCGTATTCGGGCGGTTACGCCATCCGCAACCGCAACAAGCGCTCGATCTGCCTCGATCTCACCAAGGACGAGGACCGCGAGACGTTCCTGCAGTTGGTGGAGACTGCCGACGGGCTCATCGAGAACCTGCGGGCCGGGGTGCTCGACCGGCTCGGGGTCGGCTGGGAGGTCTGCCATGCCCGCAACCCCCGCCTGGTGTACGCCGCCATCCGGGGCTTCGGCGACCCCCGCAACGCCCCCAGCCCGTACGCCGAGTGGCCGGCCTACGACCTCATCGCCCAGGCCATGGGCGGCGTGGTGGCCTCCACCGGCGAGGACGAGGCCAACGTGATGAAGGTCGGCCCGCCCATCGGCGACACCGTGCCCGGCCTGATGACCGCGCTGGGCCTGCTGGCGGCGCTGCACCGGACGAAGGAGACCGGTCAGGGCCAGTTCCTCGACATCGCCATGGTCGACGCCATGATGACCATGTCCGAGGCCAGCCAGATGATGTACACCTACATGGGTCGGCCCATGCGGCCGATGGGCAACGCGGTCGACGGCACCAGCCCCTACAACGTGTACCCCACCGCCGACGGCCATGCCGTCATCGCCACGCCCACCGAGAAGCACTGGCGGCTGCTGTGCGAGCTCATCGGCCGGGAGGACCTCAAGACCGACGAGCGCACCAGCAAGAACCGGGCCCGGCTGCGCAACCGCCCCGTCGTCGACGAGGCCATCATGAGCTGGGCATCGACGAAGACCACCGCCGAGGTGGTGCAGGCGCTGGGCAACGTGGTGCCGGTGGGTCCGGTGTACGGACCCGAGCAGTGGGTGCACGACCCGCACGTCGCGGCCCGCGAGATGCTGGTGCGGGTCGACCACGACCATCACCGTCCCACCGTGATGTTGAACTGCCCGATCAAGTTCAGCGACGACCCGGCCGGCATCTACCGCGGTGTGCCGGTGCTCGACCAGCACGGCGACGAGATCCGCGCCGAGCTGGCCGAGCGTCGCGCCGAGCAGGCCTGACCCACGGGCGGCGGCGCCGGCGGCGGTCACCCGACCCGTACCGACGGCGCCGCTCGCTAGGGTCCGGCCATGGACATCCTGGTCATCGGGGGCACCGGCCCGACCGGCCCCTTCATCGTCAACGGCCTGGTCGCACGCGGCCACCGGGTCACGATCCTGCACACCGGGCGCCACGAGGTCGACGCCCTGCCGCCGGAGTCGGTGGTCCCGCACCTGCACGCCGACCCCTTCGACCGCGACTCGTTCCTCGCCGCGATCGGCACGCGCAGCTTCGACGTGGTGTTCGCCATGTACGGGCGGCTACGGATGCTGGTCGACGAGTTGGTCGGTCGCACGCCCCGGTTGTTCTCCATCGGCGGCGTGCCGGTGTACCCCGGCTACAGCAACGACGAGGACCGTTTCCCCACCGGCATGCGGCTCGGTGCGGCGGAGACCGATGCCTTCGCCCCGGTCGGCACCTACGACGAGACCTCGATCGCCGAGCTCGCCGGTCGCGGTGGCCGCTCCGACAAGGTGGGCAAGATCATCGCCAGCGAGGCCATGGTCTTCGAACGCCATCCCGACGCCACCCACTTCCGCTACCCGTACATCTACGGGCCGAACCAGGTGGTCCCCAAGGAATGGTCGGTGGTGAAGCGGGCGCTCGACGGCCGGCGTCACCTCATCGTCGCCGACGGTGGCCGCACCGTGGAGACCGCGGCGTACGTCGAGAACGTGGCCCAGGCGGTGCTCGCCGCGGTCGACCACCTCGACGTGTCGGCCGGGCGGGTCTACAACGTCGGCGACGACGAGCTCTACAGCCGCCTGCAGGTGGCCGAGATCGTTGCCGAGGAGCTCGGCCACCGCTTCGAGATCGTCAACCTGCCGGCCGAGGTGGCCCGTCCGGCGTATCCGACGCTGGCCCATCACACCACCCAGCACCGCATCGTGGACACCGGCCGGATCCGCCAAGAGCTCGGCTACCGCGACCTGGTGGCGCCGCTGGAGGCGTTGCGCCGCACGGTCCGCTGGCAGGCCGAGCACCTCCCCGCACAGCACGACAAGGTCGTCAAGGTGCTGCAGGACCCCTTCGACTACGAGGCCGAGGATGCCCTGATCGCCCGCTACCAGCACTTCCTCGCCGACTGCGCTGCGGTGAGCTTCGCCCGCGAGCCGGGCTACAGCCGGGCGTTCTACGGCCCGATCGACAACCCCGGCACCGACTGGACCCGCCGCCGGTCGGGCTGACCGGGTCGAGGGGGCCGGCTGCTGGAACCACCCGACCGCGGCCCGGGTAGGCTCCGGCCATCGACCGCAGGGCAAGGGGGCACCGGTGAAGCTGACCGACGAGCAGCTCGAGCAGTTCAGGCGCGACGGGTACCTGTTCCTGCCCGGCACGTTCACCGAGGCCGAGGCCGGCGTCCTGCGGGCCGAGGCCGACGTGCTCTACGCCACCGAGCGCGAGGAGGTCTGGCGGGAGTCCACCGGGGCGCCGCGCACGGCCTTTGCCGCCCACCTGTGGTCCGACCCGTTCGGGCGTCTGGGCCGCCACCCCCGGCTCATCGAGCCGGTCGAGCAGATCCTCGGTGGCCAGGTGTACATGCACCAGTACAAGGTGAACGCCAAGGCCGCCTTCGACGGCGAGGTCTGGCAGTGGCACCAGGACTACGGCACCTGGCAGCGCGACGACGAGATGCCCGAGCCGCTGGCCATGAACATCGCCGTGTTCCTCGACGAGGTCACTGCGGCGAACGGGCCGCTGCTGTTCATCCCCGGCAGCCACCTCGAGGGCGTCTACGAGGCCGGACACGACCTCGCCACCACGTCCTACCCGTTGTGGACCCTCGACCGGGCCACCATCACCCGGCTCGCCGAGCGAGGCGGCATCGTGGCGCCCACCGGGCCCCCCGGGTCGGTGCTGCTGTTCTCCGGCCTGCTGGTGCACGCCAGCCCGCCCAACATCAGCCCCTTCGGCCGGGTCATCGTGTACCTGTCGTTGTGCCGGGTCGACAACCACATCCGCCGCTTCAAGCGGGCGGAATGGATCGCCCACCGCGACTTCACCCCCATCGTGCCGATGGCCGACGACTGCCTGAGCGAGCTCGTGGTGGCCGGCTCGTGAACCTGCACCGACTGGCCGTGGAACGGGCGGCGGCGGGTCGCCCGGTGCGGGTGGGGCTGATCGGGGCCGGCAAGTTCGGCTCGATGTTCCTCGCCCAGGTCCCCCATTCCCCGCTCGAGGTCACCGCCATCGCCGACCTCGACGTCGAACGGGCCCGCGCTGCGTGCCGCAGCGTCGGTTGGTCCGAGTCGCGTATCGACGCCACCGTCTTCCTGTCCGACGCCGCCGAGCTGCTGGCCCGGCCCGACGTCGACGTGGTCGTCGAGGCCACCGGCAACCCGGTGGTCGGCGTGGACCACGCCCTGGCCACCTTCGCCGCCGGCAAGCACCTCGTGGCGGTCAACGTCGAGGCCGATGCGTTGTGCGGGCCGATGCTGGCCCGGGCTGCAGCCGACGCCGGGGTGGTGTACTCCCTGGCCTACGGCGACCAGCCGGCGCTGGTGTGCGAGCAGGTCGACTGGGCCCGCTCGTGCGGCTTCGAGGTGATCGCCGGGGGCAAGGGCACCAAGCACCACCCGACCTACCACCGCTCCACCCCGGACACCATCTGGGACCACTACGGCATCACCTCCGAGCAGGCCGCCGCGGCCGGCATGAACAGCCAGATGTTCAACAGCTTCCTCGACGGCACCAAGTCGGCCATCGAGATGTGCGCCATCGCCAACGCCACCGGTCTGACCCCGGCGCCGGGTGGCCTGGAGTTCCCGCCCTGCGGTGTCGACGACCTGCCGCACCTGCTGCGTCCGAGCGACGAGGGCGGCCTGCTGCACCACAAGGGCCAGGTCGAGGTGGTGTCCTGCCTCGAACGCGACTTCCGCCCGGTGTTCCGCGACCTGCGCTGGGGCGTGTACGTGGTGCTCGAGGCCCCCAACGACTACGCCGCGGCGTGCTTCGGGCAATACGGCCTGAAGACCGACGCATCGGGCCGTTACGCCGCGATGTACAAGCCGTACCACCTGATCGGCCTGGAGCTGAACGTGTCGATCCTGTCGGCCGCGCTGCGGGGTGAGCCGACGGGCCGGCCCGACGGCTGGCGCGGCGACGTGGTTGCCACGGCCAAGCGCCCGTTGCGGGCCGGCGAGGTCCTCGACGGCGAGGGCGGCTTCACCGTGTGGGGCAAGCTGATGCCGGCGGCCGACTCGGTCGCCGCCGATGCCTTCCCCCTCGGGCTGGCCCACGGGGTGGAGTTGGTCAACGACGTGGCGATCGACCAGCCGGTCCGCTGGAGCGACGTCCGCATCACCGACGAACGGGCCGCCCACCGGCTGCGCCGCGAGCTGCAGACCCGCGGCCCCGACGCCTGACGCGTCCGGCCCACCCGGCTCGGGGGCCGCAGGCGCTCCGACCCGGCGGTCGTGTACGTTGCGCGGCCATGGATCAGTCACTCGTCGACGCCAACCTCGCCGCCGCCCGCCGTATCTGCGAGGGCTGGCACGTGCTCACCCTCGAAGAGTTCCGTGAGGTCTGCGACCCGCAGATGGACTACCGGAACATCCCGATCGAGGGCGACCGCCACATCGGACCCGAGGCGGCCCATGCCGTGCTGTCGTCGTTCGGACGCAAGTGGGACATCCGCCTGCAGATCGACAACATCGTCGCCGACGAGCGCATCGTGATGACCGAGCGCACCGAGTTCTTCGTGCACAAGGGCGGCCTCAAGCCCGACTTCGCCCTGCCGGTCATGGGCATCTTCGAGGTGAGCAACGGCAAGATCACCGCGTGGCGGGACTATTTCGAGCTGTCCCACCTGCGGGTCCGCTGACCACCGCCCGGCCGGCCGACGAGCCGGCCGGGAACGTGGCGACCACCACGACGGCGCTCAGCAGCATCATCGCCGCCACCCACACCCAGCCCAGGCGGAACCCCGCCAGGCCGGCGTGGCCCGCCAGAAGCGTGATGACCACCGATACGCCGATGCCGTAGAACACCTGCATGATCGTGCGCAGGGTGGCGTTGGCCACCCCGAAGCGGGCCGGTCCGACGTCGCTGACCGCCGCACTGAACCACGACGAGATGGACATGCCGACACCGAGACCGGCCACCAGGCTGATCGGCACGAAGCGGTCCCACACGTGCGGGGTGGCGTCGAGCAGCAGCAGGTATAACACCGGTGTCACCGCCAGCAGCAGCGACCCGACCCCGATCAGCCACCGATGGCCGTACCGGTCGGCCCAACGCCCGCCGATGATCGAGGTGATCGTGGCCAGCAACGGGCTCGGCGTCAGCGCGGCACCGGTGACCAGGATCGAGCAGCCCCACAGGCTCTGCAGCATCAGCGAGTTGAGCAGCACCGCCGAGGTGAACCCCATGGCGTAGAACGCCACGGCCAGATTCGAGCTGGCGAAGGAACGGTGACGGAACAACGACAGCTCGAGCAGCGGCTCGGGATGGCGGTTCGAGCGGACGACGAGCAGCGCCAGCAGGGCCAGGCCGACCGCGGCCAGCCCCAACACCCGCGGGCTGAGGATCCCCCAGATCTCGCTCTGCACGATGGCCAACATCACCAGCGCCACCCCGGCCGTACCAATCGGTACGCCGAGCAGGTCGATGCGGCCGTTGGCATCGGGGTTGCGCGACTCGCGGAACACCCGCTTGCCCAGCACCAGCACCAACAGGCAGATCGGCACGTTGATCAGGAACACCCAGCGCCACGAGCCCAACCGGATGAGGACGGACCCGAGCGCCGGCCCGAAGGCCGCACCGAGCGATCCGGTGGCCCCCCAGAACCCGACGGCCATCGAACGACGCGACAACGGGAACTCCGGCAGCACCAGCGCCAGCGATGCGGGCATCAGCACCGCACCACCGACGGCCTGGATCAGCCGGGCAGCGATGAGGAAGCCGGTGTTCGGTGCGAGCCCGCACAGCAACGAGCCGGCCATGAACAGTGCCACCCCGGGCAGGAACACCTTCTTGCGCCCCACGCTGTCGGCCAGGCGACCACCGAGCAGCAGGAACGCCGCCACGCCGATGTTGTAGCCCGACACGATCCAGCTCAGCGCGGTCTCGCTCGAGCCGAAGTCGGCCTGGATCGTCGGGAAGGCCACGTTGACCACCGAGATGTCGATCACCACCAGGAACGACACGAGCGTCGCCACCGCCAGGGCCAACCAGGCCTGCCGGGTGACGACGTCGGTCTCGGGTGCGCCCCCGGTGCTGCTCATGGCCGAGGACGCTACCCCAGAGCCCGGTCCGCCCCGGTCCGCCCGGTCCGCCCCGGTCCGACCGGGCGGCCCGGCCGAGGCGCCGTACGGCGCGGTAGGGTGCAGCGAGCCGACCAGGGGGAACCGACATGCACGATCTCGTCATCCGCAACGGTGTGGTCATCGACGGCACGGGCCGGGCGGGCTTCCGCGCCGACGTCGCCATCGACGGCGACCGCATCACGGCCGTGGGCCGCGTCGACGGACCGGCCGCCCGCACCATCGACGCCACCGGGCGCATCGTCACCCCCGGGTTCGTCGACATCCACACCCACCTCGACGCCGCCATCGCCTGGGACCCCGCCGCCACCTCGTCGTGCTGGCACGGCGTGACCTCGGCGATCATGGGCAACTGCGGGGTCACCTTCGCCCCGGTCAAGCCCGGCGACGCCGACTACCTGGCCAAGATGATGGAATCGGTCGAGGACATCCCGGCCGACTCCATCCTGTCGGGCCTGCCGTGGGACTGGCGGACCTACGGCGAGTACCTGGCCAGCTACGAGAAGTTGCCCAAGGGCCTCAACATCGGCGGCCTCGTCGGGCACTGCGCGGTCCGGTACTACGTGATGGGCCCCCGCTCGCTCGACGAGGACCCCGCCATCGCCACCGCCGAGGACATCGCCGCGATGTGCGAACTCGTCGACGAGGCCATGGGGGCCGGCGCGTTCGGCTTCTCCACCTCGCGCACCCCCGAGCACCGGGTGCCCGACGGTCGCAAGGTGCCCGGCACCTACGCCGGCGCCGACGAGCTGTGTGCCATCGCCGAGGTGCTGGGCCGCCACGGCCGTGGCGTGTTCGAGGCCGCCCCCGACGTTGTCCGTGACGGCGACCCCGCCTACCCCGTCGCCCATCGCGAGGTGCAGTGGATGGAGGAGGTGTCGCGCCGCTCCGGCCGACCGGTCACCTTCGGCCTCGTGCAGGAACGCGACGATCCCGCCGGATTCCGCAAGCTGCTCGAGCTGACCGCCGAGGCCAACGGTCGCGGCGCCAGGATCCATCCGCAGTCGACGGCGCGTCCCATCGGCATCCTGTTCGGTATCGCCAACCGGACGCCGTACGACAAGTGCCCGTCGTGGCGGGACCTGCGCTCGCTGAGCGTGCCCGAGAAGCTGGCCCGCCTGCGCGACCCCGAGGTCCGGGCCCGGCTCGTCGCCGAGGTCGACGCCGCCCCGCCCCGGCTGCAACCGGCGGACGCCTTCTACCTCGGCCCCGACCACGTGCGTTACCAGCCCGACCCCGAACAGTCCCTCGAGGCCCACGCCCGCCGTCGGAACCAGAAGCCGGTCGAGACCTTCATCGACACCGCACTCGAGACCGACGGGGCGGCGCTGTGGAGCTACCCGTTCCTCAACCACCAGACCCCGGCCATCGTGGAGATGCTCGAGGATCCCAACGTGGTGATGGGCCTCGCCGACGCCGGCGCCCACGTCGGCCAGATCATGGACACCTCACAGCCCACCTACTTCCTGACCTACTGGGTGCGGGAACGGCAGCAGTGGAGCCTCGAGGAGGCCATCCACATGATGACCGGCGAGACGGCGGCACTGTTCGGCATCACCGACCGCGGCCTACTGGCCCCCGGGGCGTTCGCCGACGTGAACGTCATCGACTTCGAGGGCCTGTCCCTGCCGGCCCCGGAGTACGTCTACGACCTGCCCGGCGGCGCCG
>CAIXPF010000142.1 GCA_903921205.1 uncultured Acidimicrobiia bacterium
ATAGTCCGGGAATCCGAGGAACGACGGTCACGGGAGGGTGCTAGTGTCTCAACCGCTGTACGGACCTGTGGTGCAGCTAGGAGTGCACGCCGGCCTGTCAAGCCGGAGGCCGCGGGTTCAAATCCCGTCGGGACCGCCAGTCTCCCGCCCACTCGGGCGGGAGACCACCCTGGTCGGGTAGCTCAGTAGGCAGAGCACGCGCCTGAAAAGCGCGGGGTCACCGGATCGACGCCGGTCCCGACCACCATTCGGACACCGTCCGAGCTTCGACTGCGGGCCGCTCCGACGGCCCGCAGTCGCCGTTTTCGGCGGCCGGGCTGCGAGGTCACACCGGGTAGGGTTCGCCATGGCTGTCGTCGAGGTCGAGCGATCGGAACATGTCGCGCTGGTCCGTCTCAACCGGCCGGAGGCCCGCAACGCCTTGGACCCCGAGATGGTCATCGCGCTGGGCGAGACCTGGGACTCGCTCCGTGGCGACGACGACATCCGGGTCTGCGTGCTCAACGGCTCGCCCTGCTCGTCGTTCTGCGCAGGCTTCGACCTGGCCACGTTCGTGCCCTTGCTGACCGGCAGCCCGCCCGCTGACCGGTGGGGTGAACGCATCGCCACGGACCCCACCGCCGCAGCCGCCCGAGCCACCTTGCGCCATGCCGACCTGGGCAAACCGCTCATCGCCGCGGTGAACGGCCACGCCATTGCCGGAGGCCTCGAGCTCATGCTGGCGGCGGATCTCCGGGTGGTCGCCGACACCGCCCGGCTGGCGACGGGTGCCGTCAATGTGGGGTTGATCCCCACCATGGGGGGCACGGCCCGGCTCGCCCTCCAGGTCCACCGTGCGTTTGCCGCCGAGCTGCTCCTGACCGGCGCGCCGGTCACTGCGTCCCAGGCGCTGGAAGCAGGGTTGATCAACCGCGTCGTGCCTGCGGGCGACGTGTTGGACGTCGCCATGGAGCTGGCGCTGGTCATCGCGGCAAACGCCCCACTGGCCGTGCGTGCCGCACGCGACATCGTCCGCTCGGCGACCGAGCTCGGCGAAACCGAGTTGCTGTCCTTGGAACGCGACCGCGGTCACGAACTGGAGCGGACCCTCGATGCGGTGGAAGGTCCCCGGGCCTACCTCGAACGGCGGCCGGCCCGCTTCCTCGGTCGCTGAGCAGACCCGCTCCGCATCAGTCGTCGAGCAGACCTGCTCAGTAGGCACCGCCGAGCTTGGTGTGGTCCCAACTGAGCACCTTGTCGGCGTGGACCTTGATCACCACCCGTTTGGGGGCGCTGGCCTTGGCCGCGGCCTCGTTGGCCGGGCCGTACCGCTGCAGCATCGACGCCCCCAGTTCGGCGACGAGATCCTGATCATCGATGATCTCGGCCCGGCCCATCAGATGGACACCCTTGAGTTCGTCGTAACGAACGCCGCTGTCCACGATCATCCCGACCGTGGGGTCTCGTTCGAGATTGCGCACCTTCTGCGCCCGTCGGTAGCTCCAGAACGTCGGCGTGTCACCGAGGAAGCCGTAGTTCATCGCCACCAGGTGGATCCTGCCGCCGGGAGCGATGGTGCCGATACGGCACAGGTGAGGTTCCGCCAGGTAGGCCGCCACCTGGGCGTCGGTCATGCGGACCAGGTTGCGTCGCTTCATGGGCGTGCACGGTAGCCGTCACCCCGGTGCGGGTCCGGGGGTACCGTCGAGCCGTTGGGCTCAGAGGGTCGGCCGGCCCCGGTAGGACGCAGCAGTCGGATGGGCGGCCCGCAGCTGCTCGACCCGGGTGGAGAACGCCGTCACCTGGGCATCGGCGCGACCGATGAACTGCTGATGGTCCGCGAGCAGCTCGGCCAGTTCGCTGCGGTCGAGCGGGAACTGCGGATCGTCGCCGAGACGGTCGAGCAGGTCGTTGGCGCTGCCGCGCTCCCTCATCGCCTTGGCCACCGTCACCGCATGGTCACCGACGACGTGATGGGCGGCCTCGCGTCCCATCCCTCGCCGCACGGCCGCAAGCATGAGACGGGTGCTGGCGAGGAAGGGGAGGTAGCGCTCCAGTTCCGCCTCGATCACCGCCGGGTAGGCACCGAAATCGGCGAGCACCTCGAGCGTGGTCTCCACCAGGCCGTCGATGGCCAGGAAGGCGTCGGCCAGGACCACCCGCCGGGTCACCGAGCAGCTCACGTCGCCCTCGTTCCACTGGTCGCCCAGCAGCGAGGCCGTCATCGACACGTGGCCCCGCAGGATCGCCAACAGCCCACCGATACGTTCGGCGGAGCGGGTGTTCATCTTGTGCGGCATCGCCGAGGAACCGACCTGGCCCGGCCGGAACCCTTCGGTGACCAGTTCGTGGCCGGCCATCAGGCGGATACCGATCGCGAGGTTGGCGGGTGCCGACGCCAACTGGGCCAGCGCGGTGACCACATCGAAGTCGAGCGAGCGGGGATAGACCTGTCCGACCGCACCGAGCGAACGGGGCAGCCCGAGGTGGGCGGCGACCTGTTGCTCGAGGGCGTCCACCTTCGCGATGTCGCCGTCGAAGAGGCTCAACAGGTCGGCCTGGGTCCCCACCGGGCCCTTGAGGCCGCGCAGCGGATAGCGGCCGATCAGCTGGTCGAGACGTTCAAAGGCGACGAGGAACTCCTCGCCCACATTGGCAAAGCGCTTGCCGAGCGTCGTGGGCTGGGCCGCGACGTTGTGGGTCCGTGCCGCCATCACCTCGCTGCCGTACTGCTCGGCGCGCTCGGCGAGTCGGCTCGCCACCGCCACCGCACGGTCACGCACCAGGTGCAGCGCCCGGAAGCACTGCAACTGCTCCACGTTCTCGGTCAGGTCACGGGAGGTCAGCCCGACGTGGACCGCTTCGTGACCGGCCAGCGCATTGAACTCCTCGATGCGGGCCTTGACATCGTGACGGGTTACCCGCTCGCGGTCGCGAATCGACGCGAGATCGACGCGGTCGACCACCGCCCGGTAGGCGTCGATGGCCCCGACCGGCACCTCGAGGCCGAGGGACTGCTGGGCCTGCAGCACCGCGATCCACAGCTCACGTTCGAGACGAACCTTCGCCTCCGGCGACCAGATGGCCACCATCTCGGGCGAGGCGTAGCGGTCGGCGAGGACGTTGGGCAGGCTCATGACCGGCTCACATCGACGTCCAGACGAAGTACTGGTCACGACCGGGACCGACACCGACCATGGAGATCGGCACGCCGACCTGCGCAGCGACGAAGTCGAGGTACTCCGCAGCCTCGCGGGGCAGCTGGCCTCGCTCGCGGACGTCTCCGAGACTCGTCTTCCACCCGGGGAAATCCTGGTAGATCGGCACGGCGCGGTGCAGGTCCGACTGGTGGTAGGGCAGGTCGGTGTGGACCTTGCCGTCGATCTCGTAGCCGGTACACACCCGCACCACGTCGAGATCGTCGAGCACGTCGAGCTTGGCGATGGCCAGCTCCGACATCGAGTTCAGCCGCACGGCGTGACGCAGCATGACCGTGTCGATCCACCCCGGCCGACGACGCCGGCCGGTATTCGTACCGAACTCGTGGCCGACCTCGACGAGATGGTCGCCGACCGCATCGGTCAACTCGGTCGGGAACGGACCGGCACCGACACGGGTGACGTAGGCCTTGGCCACGCCGATCACCCGGGTGATGTGGCGCGGCCCGATGCCCGCACCGATGCAGGCCCCACCGGCGACCGGGTTGGAGGAGGTCACGAACGGGTAGGTGCCGTGGTCGAGATCGAGGAACGTCGCCTGAGCCCCTTCGAGCAGCACCAGCTTGTCGGCCTCGAGCGCCTCGTGGATCAGCGAGACCGTGTCGGCGATGTGCGGTTCGAGGCGGGGACGGCACTCCTCGAGGTAGATCCGGGCGATCTCCTCGGCATCGATCGGCAGGCGGTTGTACACCCGGGTGAGGACCTGGTTCTTCTCGCGCAGGGCGGTGTCGAGCTTGGCCCGGAAAATGTCCGGATCGAGCAGGTCCTGGACCCGCAGGCCGATGCGCGCCGCCTTGTCGGCATAGGCAGGGCCGATGCCGCGCTTGGTGGTTCCGAGCTTGTTCTTGCCCAGGTACCGCTCGGACACCGCGTCGAGTTCCTGGTGGTAGGGCAGGATCAGGTGGGCGTTCCCGCTCAGCTTCAGCCGTGCGGTGGACACGCCTCGCCGCTCGAGCGTGTCCATCTCCTTGATGAGCACACGGGGGTCGACGACCACTCCGTTGCCGATCACCGGGGTGATGTGGTCGTAGAGCACGCCCGACGGCACCAGCTGCAGGGCGTAGCTCTCACCGTCGACCACGAGGGTGTGGCCGGCGTTGTGACCGCCCTGGTAGCGCACGACCAGCTCGGTGTCCTTGCTCATCAGGTCGGTGAAGCGACCCTTGCCCTCGTCGCCCCACTGAGCGCCCACGATCACGGTTGCTGGCACAGCGTTCCTCCTCGACCGTTTCCGGGCGCGCGTGTTGGCCGCTCAAAGCTAGCGACCCGGGGGCCCGCGGCTGCAACGATCACGCCCCGGCAGGCGCGGGCGGCCCGGCCCGGCCCGGTCAGTTGCGCTGGTCGGGGACCCGGGGCGGTCGCCAGCCGAACGGTTCGACGGCCTGATGGAGGGGCACCAGGTCACGGCGATACTGCCGGTGGGTGTCTGCCACGGCAGCACGGACGCGCTCGGTCATCTGCGCCAGCTGTTGCTGCAGTGCTTCGTTCGCCGCCTCGAGCTCGAGCACCCGCTTGACCCCCGCCAGGTTGAGGCCCTCGTTGGTGAGCTCCTGGATCCGCTGCAGGATGCGGATGTCGGCCTCGCTGTAACGACGGCTCCCCCCACCGGTGCGCGCCGGCGCCAGCAGCCCCTTGCGCTCGTAGATGCGCAGCGTCTGGGGGTGCATCCCGGCCAGCTCGGCGGCCACCGAGATCACGTAGACGGCGCGTTGACGGCGGTACTCGGCGTTCATCATGGGGCAACCTCCCTCGGGACGGCTCTCAGGACGACGTGGACTGGTGCGTGGACTGGCGCCCGGCGAGCTCAGCAGCTCGGCCGGGGACGACCGGCGTCGGGCTCGGGACGGTCTTCGAGACCGGCCGTGCCGAGCCGGGCGAGATCCTCGAGCAGCTTGCGCTCGCGGGCCGACGGATTGGTGGGAACGATGATCTCCACGGTCACCAGCAGATCGCCTGCGCCCTGACGGGTGTCGATCCCCCGACCGCGGACCCGGAAGGTCCGGCCGCTGCGGGTACCGGCCGGCACCCGCAGCGTCAAGGACGAACCGGTGAGCACCGCGACCTCCAGCTCGGTACCGAGAACCGCCTCGGGATAGGTGATCGGCATGGTGAGGGTCAGGTCCCGGCCGCGCCGGCCGAACTGCTCGTGGGCCGCGACGTGGACCAGCACCAGCAGGTCGCCGGCCGGCGCACCAGCCCGGCCGGGCTCGCCACGACCGGCGAGACGGATGCGCTGACCGTCCTCGACACCCGCCGGAACCCGCACCTTGACCTCGCGCGGCCGCCGTTCGAGCCCTGAGCCCGAACAGGTGCCACAGGGGTGCTCGACCTTGCTGCCCGTACCGCGACACACCGGGCACGGCTGGCTGAAACTGAAGAAACCCTGGTTGTCGTCGAGGACGCCACGACCGCCGCAACGCTCGCAGACCACCGGGGTGGTGCCGACCGCCGCACCGCTGCCGTCACAGGTACTGCAGGGCGCCTGGCCGACCAGGTTCACCGCCGTGGTGACACCGACGACGGCATCGAGGAAGGAGAGGTGCAACTCCGCCTCGAGGTCGTTGCCACGCAGCGGCGAGGACCGCACGTCACCCCGACCCGGGGCTGCTCGACCGAACAGCCCGGAGAACAGGTCACCGAGATCGCCGGCATCGTCGCTACGCACCCGGAACCCGGCCGGTCCGCGGCCGCCGAACCCGCCGGGTGCACCACCGAAGAGGTTTCCCGACGGCGCCATCCGGCGGACCTCGTCGTACTCCAGCCGTTTGTCCGGGTCACCGAGGACGTCGTAGGCGGAGGAGAGCTCCTTGAAACGCTCCTCCGCCCCGGCATCGCCCGGGTTGGCGTCGGGGTGGTACTGGCGTGCCAGCTTTCGGTACGCGCGGGTTATCTCCTTGGCGTCAGCCCCGGCCGAGACCCCGAGCACCTTGTAGTAGTCCTTCTCGAACCACTCCCGAGCTGCTGCCACGGTGCGATCAGCCCCGGACCTTCACCATGGCGGGACGGATCACCCGGTTCTTCCACAGGTAGCCGGTTCGCAGGACTGCGGCCACCGTCGGAGCGTCGGCATCGCCGTCCTCGTGCATCACCGCTTCGTGGAATTCCGGGTCGAAGGGCTGCTCGAGGGGCAGGATCGGCTCCAGGCCCTCTCGTTCGAGTACCGCCGCGAGCTGCGCCGCGATGGGCTCCACGCCTTCGACGGCGTGGGCCACCGCGGCATCGCAGGCATCGAGCACGGGCAGCAACTTGCCGACCAGGCTCTCGGCAGCGCGTTCGGCCTGTTCGGCCTGCTGTGCCGCGACCCGCTTGCGGTAGTTGTCGAACTCGGCCTGCAGCCGCGCCCGGGCATCGAAGTGCCCGTCGCGTTCGGCCGTCACCCGCTCGAGTTCCTCGATGAGGTCCTCGACCGAGAGTTCCCGGCGTGCGGGACCGGTCGTTGCCGACCCGTCGGGATCGTCGAGGATCTCCGGCGTGAGGACATCGTCGTCCGCCGCGGACTCGGCAGCGGACTCGTCGTGGTCGTTCATGGATCGGACCGCTTACTTCTCGTCGTCCACGATCTCGGCGTCGACGACCTCGTCGTCATTCGCCGACGTCGTCCCACCGGCACCGCCCGCCGCTGCCTGCTCCGCTGCCGCCCGCTCGTAGAGCTGCTGGGCGAAGGTCTGGCTGGCGTTCATCAGCTTCTCGGTGCCGTCCTTGATGGCACCCATGTCGGTGCCCTTGAGAGCCCCCTCGAGCTCGCTCAACGCGGCCTCGACGGTGTCCTTCTCCGGCCCGGAGATCTTGTCACCCTGGTCCTTGAGCAGCTTCTGGGTCTGGTAGACGAGCGTGTCGGCGGTGTTCCGGATCTCCTGCTCGTCACGCAGGCGGCGGTCCTCCTCGGCATGCTGCTCGGCGTCGCGCACCATGCGGGCGATGTCGTCCTTGGCCAGTGAGCTCTGGCCCGTGATGGTCATCGACTGGGTCTTGTTGGTCGCACGGTCCTTCGCCGACACCGACACGATGCCGTTGGCGTCGATGTCGAAGGTGACCTCGATCTGCGGGATGCCACGGGGGGCCGGGGGCAGATCGACGAGCTGGAACTTGCCGAGGGTCTTGTTGAACTGGGCCATCTCCCGCTCGCCCTGCAGGACGTGGATCTCCACCGAGGGCTGCATGTCCTCCGCCGTGGTGAACACCTCGGTGCGGCGGGTGGGGATCGTGGTGTTCCGCTCGATGAGCTTGGTCATCACGCCGCCCTTGGTCTCGATGCCCAGGGAGAGCGGGGTCACGTCGAGCAGCAGCACGTCCTTGACGTCGCCCTTGAGCACGCCGGCCTGCACCGCCGCACCGATGGCCACGACCTCGTCGGGGTTCACGCCCTTGTGGGGCTCGTTGCCGGTGAGGCTCACCACCAGGTCGGTGACCGCCGGCATGCGGGTGGAACCGCCGACGAGGATCACATGGGACAGGTCGCCCTTGTTGAGGTTGGCGTCCTTGAGGGCCTGCTCGAAGGGGATCCGGCAGCGGTCGAGCAGGTCGGCGGTCATCTCCTGGAACTTGGCCCGGGTGAGGGCGTAGTCGAGGTGCAGCGGACCCTCGGCCGTGGCGGTGATGAACGGCAGGTTGATCTGCGTGGTCTGGGTCGAGGAGAGCTCGATCTTGGCCTTCTCCGCCGCTTCCTTGAGGCGCTGCAGGGCCATCTTGTCGCTGCCGAGATCGACCCCGTGGTCGCCCTTGAAGCTGCTGACCAGCCAGTCGATGACCTTCTGATCCCAGTCGTCGCCGCCGAGGCGGGTGTCGCCGGCGGTGGACTTGACCTCGAAGACGCCCTCACCGATCTCCAGAACGGACACGTCGAAGGTGCCACCGCCGAGGTCGAACACGAGGATCGTCTGGTCGTGCGCCTCCTTGTCGAGCCCGTAGGCCAAGGCGGCGGCGGTGGGCTCGTTGATGATCCGCAGGACCTCGAGGCCGGCGATCTCACCGGCCTCTTTCGTGGCGGTGCGCTGGGAGTCGTCGAAGTAGGCCGGGACGGTGATGACCGCCTGGGTGACCGTGTCGCCGAGGTAGGCCTCGGCGTCACGCTTGAGCTTCATCAGCGTGCGGGCGCTGATCTCCTGGGAGGTATACGCCTTGCCATCGATGTCGATGTTCCAGCGGGTACCCATGTGGCGCTTGACCGAACGGATCGTCCGGTCGGGGTTGGTGATCGCCTGGCGCTTGGCGACCTCGCCGACGAGCACCTCGCCGGCCTTGGAAAAGGCGACCACCGATGGGGTGGTCCGTGAACCTTCGGCGTTGGGGATGACGACAGGGTCGCCACCCTCGAGGACCGAGACCACGGAGTTGGTGGTACCCAGGTCGATTCCCACGGCCTTCGGCATCGAACGTTCTCCTCTGAACTTGACGGACTCGAGCAGGCTATCGGCACAGCCCAGCGGGGTGGCAACCCGACTCAGTACCGTACAGACACAAAACCTAAGTGTTCTGGACTCAAGTTTATTCCGGGTCGGCGTGATCAGGGCGTCACCGCCCGTCGTGCTGGTCACGCCGGGCGTCAGATGCCAGAGTGACGGCGTGTCTTCGAACGCTGCACCCACGGCAACGCTGATCCTCATGCGCCACGGCCAGAGCACGTGGAACCTCGAGAACCTCTTCACCGGCTGGGTCGACGTCGACCTCACCGAGCACGGGCAGGCCGAGGCCCGCTCCGGAGGCGTAGCACTGCGTGAGGCGGGTCTGACGCCCGACGTGGTCCACACCTCCCTGCAGCTGCGGGCCATTCGTACGGCCAACCTCGCGCTCGAGGAGCTGGGCCGGCTGTGGATCCCGGTGCGCCGGCACTGGCGGCTCAACGAGCGCCACTACGGCGGCCTCACCGGGCTGGACAAGAAGGCCACCGCCGATCGCTACGGCGACGAGCAGGTTCACATCTGGCGGCGCTCGTACGACGTCCCACCGCCCCCCATGGAGGTGGACTCGACCTACCACCCGTCTCGGGACCCCCGCTACGCCGACCTGCCGTCGGACCTGATCCCCGACACCGAATGCCTGAAGGACGTCGTGGCCCGGATGCTCCCGTACTGGTTCGACGCCATCGTCCCCGATCTGCGCGCCGGCCGCACCGTGCTGGTGGCCGCACACGGCAACTCGCTGCGTGCGCTGGTGAAGCACCTCGACCAGATCTCCGAGGAGGAGATCCCCGAGCTCAACCTGCCGACCGGCGTGCCGTTGCTCTACCGGCTCGACCACGACCTTCGGCCGCTCGAGGCGAAACATCCTCTCGACCGGGTGGTCGGCGACCCCGAAGCCGCCCGCAGCGCCGCCGCCGCGGTCGCCGCGCAGGCCTCGGGCCACTGAGGGCGATCCCGCCGCGATGACCGAACCCCGGAGCGACGGCGACACCGTCGTGTTCGTCAACCCGTCGGCCCGCAAGGGCCGCAGCTCCGGCCGGACGACCGAGGCGCTCGAGGCACTCGCCCACTTCAGCCCGAGAACGGCGCTGCCCCGGGTGCTCGACACCCGTTCGGTGGCGGAACTGCACGATTGCGCTGCCGAGGAGGTCGAGCGCGGTGCGGCCCGCATCGTGGTGGTCGGTGGGGACGGCCTCGCCCATCACGTCGTGCAGGCGGTGGCCGGTAGCGACACCGTGCTCGGCATCATCCCGGTAGGTACCGGCAACGACCTCGCCGGCGCCCTCGGGCTGCCCCGACAACCGACCGAGGCGGCCCGAGTGGCGCTCGGGCCCGACCGGCACATCGACCTGCTGCGTTGCGGCGGGACCTGGGCGCTCTCGGTCGCCACCACCGGCTTCTCGGCGGCGGTCAACGAACGCGCCGAGGCCATGTCCTGGCCGCGCGGAGCGAGCCGCTACAGCCTGGCCACGCTGCTCGAACTGCCCCGCCTACGACCCGCCGGGCTGGTGCTCTCCCTCGAATCCGACGGCGGTGGACCCCCGGTTGAACACCGGGTGCGCGCGGCGTTGGTGGCCGTCGGCAACACGGCCCTGTTCGGCGGCGGTATGCGGATCTGCCCCGCCGCCGATCCTGCCGACGGGGTGCTCGACATCACGGTGATCGATGCGGTCGGTCGCCTCGATCTGATGCGCCACTTCCGGCGGGTGTTCGGCGGTACCCACATCCATCACCCCGCGGTGTCGGTGTACCGGGCAACGGCCATCACCCTCGAAGCGACCGAAGCAGGCCGGGTGCCGGTACGCGCCGACGGTGAGGCCTGGGGTGAGCTGCCCTGCCGCATCGAAGCCGTGCCGCGTGCCCTGCGCATCGCTGCGCCCGCCAACGCACCGGCCAACGCACCGGCCACCACACCGGCCACCACACCGGCCACCACACGGTAGGCGCGGTGGGCGTCGTCCGCTCGGAACCGTTCAGCAGGTCTCGCAGGAGTCAGTAGGCGTCGCACAGGCCACGGATCAGCTCGCAGATCGTGGTGGTGCGCTCAGCGGCGAGCTCGGGTTCGGCCAGCAGGTTGACCAGCACGGCGACGGTGAGGCCGGCCTCGGGATCGCGAACCACGACCTGACCACCGTGGCCCCCGTGCCCGAACGCCCGCTCGTTGGGGCCCAACGCCCCGACTGCCCCGCCTTCGAAGCGACCACCGAGCTCGACGCCCAGGCCACGACGAACCGGCAGTTCCAGGACGCGATCGAGCCCGTCGACCTGAAGCCGACGAGCGAGCTCGTACTCCGCCCGCGGGATGGCATCGACATGGGCGGCGAGCGCCTGCGCCGACGCCCAGCCGCTGAACGCGGGCTGGCAGGCCGCACGCAGGCGGGGATCGTTCCAGTCCGGGACGAAGGCCGGGGGCATGGCCTGCAGGGCCGGGTGGGTGTCGCCGGTGACCCAGCGCAGGCCGCGAGCGGCCGACGGTTCCACGATGGTCGCCGCCCGGTGCGCCTCGGTGGCGGGCAGGCCCAGGTAGACGTCGTGGTCCAGCACCCGCGGCATCGGCTCACCGGTCACGGCCGCGTAGAGGCCGCACACCAACCAGCCGTAGGTGAGGGTGTGGTAGCCGCTCGTCGAGCCCGGCACCCAGGCCGGCTCCTGCGCGGCGACCCAAGTCGGGCCGGCCACCTCGTCGACGAGGAAGTCGGCGTCGAGGTCCTCGGGCACCCGGTGCAGACCGCCCTGGTGGGACAGCAACTGCGCGACGGTCGCCGAGGCGGTGAACCCCTTCCAGTAGAACGCCACGGGCCGGGACGGATCGAGCCGACCGGCTGCGACCAGCGACCACAGACGACGGGCGGCGAGCGCCTTGCTGACCGAGAAGCAGCAGAAGAGGCTGTCGGGACCCACCGGACGGCGGCCTTCGGGGTCGAGCCGGCCTGCAGCGACCTCGACCACGGGCCGGCCGTGCCAACGAGCCGCCACCTGCACACCGAGATGCTGGCCGGCCTTCTGCTGCTCGGCGATCAGTTCGGCGACCGCTCCCTGGACCGCTGCATGCACCTCACCAGCCTGCCATGACCGTGCCACTCGCCCCTGAGGGGGCCGGAGGACTACCTTTCGGGCTGTGAGCACCACGACCGAAGAGCGCCAAGAGACCGAGGACGTCGAGGTCAACACCCCTCCGAAGGGTTCGCCGTTCAAAGCCCGTCACCTCGTGCTCGCCGTCGGGATCGGCTTCGCCGTCGTGACCGCGGTGTCCGGTCTGGCATCGGCCTACGTCAAACACCACGACGACTCGCCCGTTCAGCGCGAGGTGTTCGAGGGCATCCCCGGCCCGTTCAAGCTGGTCTTCTACAGCGTGCTGCCGCTGATGATCATCTACGGCGCGGTGATGTTCGCCAACCGGGTCAAGAACTGGGAGCGCGGCCGTCCCGACAACCGGGCGACCACTCCCAAGAACGTCAAGCGGCGGATGGCCGACTTCCGGGCCGGCGTGTACATGCAGACCCTGCTGCGCGAGCCGGGCGCCGGCATCATGCACAGCCTCATCTACTTCAACTTCGTCATCCTGCTGGCGGTCACCACGGTCCTCGAGATCAACCACCAGTTGCCGTCATCGGCCAAGTTCCTGCACGGCCGGGTGTACCAGGGCTATGCGTTCGTCGGTGACCTCGCCGGGCTCGGCTTTCTGATCGGCATCGTCTGGGCGACGATTCGCCGGTACGGACCTCGTCGGGTCCGCCCGTACCGGATCCGGATCAAGTCCAAGCCGGAGCACGCAGTCATCCTCGCCGTGTTCGGGGCCATCGGGGTGAGCGGTTTCGCCACCGAGATGTTCCGTATCGCCGAGTCCGGGATGCCGTCGTTCGAGCGGTGGTCCTTCGTCGGCTACCCGCTGGCCACGCTGGTCGAGGGATCGAGCTCGCTGCAGGGCTGGCACCAGGCCTGGTGGATCGTGCACGCGGCGAGCTTCATGGCGTTCCTGGTCATCCTGCCCACCACGATGCTGCGGCACATCTTCACCAGCCCGCTCAACATGTACCTGCGTGACCGCGAGCGCCCGAAGGGCGCCATGAAGCCGCTGCCGGACATGGAGACCACCGAGCTCGAGCACTTCGGCGCCTCCACCATCGAGGACTTCA
>CAIXPF010000143.1 GCA_903921205.1 uncultured Acidimicrobiia bacterium
CGCTGGCCAGGACCGATCGCTGGCCAGGACCGATCGCTGGCCAGGACCGATCGCTGGCCAGGACCGATCGCTGGCCAGGACCGATCGCTGGCCAGGACCGATCGCTGGCCAGGACCGATCGATGGGCCGGACAGGTTGTGGTTGCCGGACTCGGGTCGGTCCGGTACGTTGCGCGCGTCGCCCCGCCGCAGCGGCGTCCCACTCGAGCGGGACTCGGCCACGGGGGGAACGGGGCGACGGGCGGCCCCGCCCTGCACCGAGGAAAGGCAGATCCCATGAAGTTCGGCATGATCTACGAACTGCAGGTCCCCAAGCCCTGGGACGAGGAGAGCGAGTACCGCATCGTCCAGGAGGCCACCGAGCAGGTGGTGCTGGCCGACAAGCTGGGCATCGACCACGCCTGGGCGGTGGAGCACCACTTCCTCGAGGAGTACTCGCACTGCTCGGCGTCCGACGTGTTCCTCGCCTCGCTCGCGGCGAAGACGCAACGCATCCGTATCGGCCTGGGGATCCGCCAGGTCATCCCGAACTACAACCACCCGTCGCGCACCGCCGAGACCGTCGCCATGTTGGACCTGATCTCCAACGGACGCGCCGAGTTCGGCATCGGCGAAGGCGCCACCCGGCTCGAGCTGCGGGGCTACGGCATCAACGCGCAGCGCAAGCAGGCGCTGTCGCTCGAGGCCGCCGAGCAGATCGCCAACATGATGGTGATGGAGCCCTACCCCGGCTACGAGGGCGAGGGCTTCTCCATGCCGTGCCGCAACGTGCTGCCCAAGCCCCGCCAGAAGCCACACCCGCCGATGTGGATGGCCTGCACCAACCGCAAGACCATCGAGGTCGCGGCCCGTAACGGGCTCGGCGCCCTGGCCTTCAGCTTCGTCGACCCCGACGAGGCCCGTCGCTGGGCGCAGCTGTACTACGACATCATCCGCAGCGAGGACTGTGTTCCCATCGGCCATGCGGTCAACGCCAACATCGCCATGGTCGCCGGGTTCTCGATCCACCGTGACGCCGAGGAGGCCCGCCGCAGAGGCATCGACGGCTTCCAGTTCTTCCGCTACGCGGTGAACGCGCTGGTGGCCAACGAGACCCGCCCCGGACGCAGCCGGCTGTGGGAGGAGTACGAGGAGCTGCGCGGCCCCGACCTGCCCACCGTGATCGCACCCGGCATCGGGACCCCCGAGAACTACCGGCAGCTCGTCAGCGAGTTCCAGGATGCGGGGGTCGACCAGATCGTCTTCCTGCAGCAGGGCGGCAAGATCCGCCACGAGCACATCTGCGAGAGCCTCGAGCTGTTCGCCTCCGACGTGCTGCCGCACTTCCAGGAAGGCCGGGAGGAACGGCTGGCCCGCAAGGAGGAGGAGCTGGCGCCCTACATCGAGGCCGCGCTGGCCCGCAAGCAGTATCTGAAGCCGCTCACCGACGCCCAGATCCCGATCGTGCCGCCCTCGGCCCAACGTGAGGCGTTCTACGTCCGGTCCTGACCGTCGGGTCGCGGTGGCCGGGTCCGGTCGGGCAGGGGCGGCGAGTTCCGCCCGTGCCCGGTCGTCCGGCCCGGGCCCTACCGGGCGGCGCGACCGGGTCGGGTTCGTTAGGGTCCCGTTCGTGAGCGACCTGCCTGCGGGCTTCCGACCCGACCCCGAGCTCGACCCGGCCGAGACCCACGTCGGGCCCTTCCTCAGACGGGAGGGGCCGGACGGGCCGATCATCGGCCTGGTCGTGCAGGCACATCACTGCAACGAGCACGGGGCCATCCACGGCGGGGTGCAGATGGCGCTGGCCGACTACACCGTTGGGGTCACCGCACGTCACGGCACCGACGACGCCACCGTCACCGTCAGCTTCGACGCCAACTTCATCGACACCGCCCGGGCCGGCGACGTGGTCGAGGGACGGGCCGAGATCGTGCGCCGCACCGGGTCGTTGTGCTTCGTCCAGGGCCGGCTGACCTGCGAAGGACGCCCGTTGCTGGCCTTCAACGGCGTCGTGAAGCGACTGCGACCCAAGCCGGTGGCGTGACCGCACCCGCCGTTCCCGACCGCCAACCGGGGCCGTTCGCCCCACTGCGGGAGCGGAACTACCGGCTGTTCTTCGTCGGCAACCTCAGCTCCAACCTGGGTACGTTCTGCCAGTCGATCGCCCAGTCCCTGCTGGTGTTCCGGCTCACCGGGTCGACGGCGCTGGTCGGCGTGGTGAACTTCGCCCAGTACGCCGCCGTGCCGGTCCTGGCGCCCACCGCCGGCAGCATCGCCGACCGCTTCGATCGCCGACGGGTCCTCATCGGCGTGCAGTTCGCGGCGATGGCGGTCAGCGCCGTGCTCACCGTGCTCGCCGCGACCGGACGAGTCACGGCATGGACGGTCATTGCGTTGGCCGGGCTGCTCGGGGTCACCGGCGCCTTCCAGTTCCCCATCAGCCGGGCGTTGGCCCCGCTGCTGATCAGCGAACGCAACCTCGGCCGGGCCATCAACCTCGACTCGGTGTCGGTGAACCTGGCCCGCGCCCTCGGGCCGGTGGCGGGGGCCCTCATCGTGGCCCGCTTCGGCGTGGCCTGGGCGTTCGGCATCAACGCCGCGTCGTTCGGGGTGCTGGCCGTCGCCCTGTTGCTGGTCCATCCGCAGAAGCAGGCGGGCCTGGGCACCCGTTCATCGTTCGTGGAGGGGCTGCGCATCGTGCGACGTCGGCCACTGCTGGCGTTGCTGCTGTTCATCGTGGCCGCCTGCGCCATCGGGGCCGACCCGCCGGTCACCCTCGGGCCCGAGCTGGCCCACCGCTTCGGCGGGGGAGATCCACTGGCCGGGCTGATCCTCGGCGCCTTCGGGGCCGGTGGCGTCGCCGGCGCCTTCGTGGCCGGGGCCGAGTCGACCCGCCACCATCGCAAGGTCGGCAGGCTGCTCGCCCTGTTGGCCGGCGGCATCATCCTGTTCGCACTGTCGTGGGTGCTGCCCCTGACCCTCGTCGGCTCGTTCGTGGCCGGCTTCGGCTACCTCAGCGCCCAGACGCGTACCAGCACCCTGCTGGTACGCTCCACCGCCGACGCCGAGCGCGGGCGGATCATGGCCCTGTGGTCGATCGCCTTCATCGGCACCCGGCCGCTGGCCAGCCTGATCGACGGGCTACTGGCCGATTTCGTGAGCCTCCGGCTCGCCGCCGCGGTCATGGCCGTCCCGGCGATCGTCGCAGCGTTGCTGTCGCTGCGCATGGACCGGCGCCGCAACCCTGCGCCGGCAGGCTGAACGGCCGCCGACACCGGGTAGCGGACCGCACCGATCTGGCAGGATGAACGGGTGAGCACCCCGACCCCGTACCTCGAAGGCATTCGCGTCCTCGACTTCACCCAGTACCTCGCCGGCCCGGCCTGCACCCGTCTGCTGACCGAGATGGGCGCCGAGGTCATCAAGGTCGAGATGGCGCCCCACGGCGAGCCCACCAGGGCGCAGGAACCGCGCATCAACCGTCGGGCGAGCTATTTCGTGCAGCAGAACCGGGGCAAGCGTTCGCTGTGTCTCGACCTGCGCAAGCCGGAGGCGGTCCAGGTCATCAAGGACCTGATCCCGCAGATCGACGTGGTCGTCGAGAACTCGACCCCCGGTGTCATGGCGCGCCGCGGGCTCGGCTACGAGGACCTGCGGGCCATCAACCCGCGCATCATCATGGCGTCGATCTCGGGGTTCGGACAGACCGGGCCGATGGCGTCGAAGACCGCGTTCGACTTCATCGCCCAGGCGTACTCGGGCGTGATGCACATGACCGGCGAGCCGGACGGGCCACCGCTGTTCGTCGGCACCGCCATCACCGACGTCGGCGCCGGGGTCCACGCCTTCGGGGCGATCGGCTACGCCCTGTTCCGACGCGACCGTACCGGCGAGGGCTCCCACATCGACATCGGCATGGTCGATTCGCTCTACCACATGCAGGAGATGGCGGTGCACGCCCCGTCGGTGACCAACGGCGCGTACAAGGCCATGCGCAGCGGCCGGCACTACGGCGCCGCTGCGCCGGCAGGCTCGTTCCGCAGCCCGCAGGGCTGGATCGTGATCTTCTGCACCCAGGCGCAGGTCGCCGAGCTGTTCAAGGCCATGGGCCGGCCCGAGCTGAAGGACGATCCCCGCTTCGCCATGCCCCAGGCCCGCCTCGACAACCGCGACGAGTTGACCGCCATCATCGAGGACTGGATGGCGCACTTCGCCACCGATGCCGAGGTGATGGCGATCCTCGAGCGGCACCGCATCCCCTGCGGCCAGGTGATGGAACCGAAGGACCTCGGCACCATCGAGCACTTCCGCCAGCGCGGCACGGTGCGAACCGTGACCGATCCGCTCGCCGGCACCTTCGACATCCCCGGTTTCCCGCTCAAGTTCTCCGACGCGCCGCCCGAGCGGGACCTGGTCACCCCGAACCTCGGCGAGGCCAACGAGTACGTGCTGCGCGAGCTGCTCGGCTACGAGCCCGACCGGGTGGTCGCCTTCGAGCAGGACGGCGTCACCTTCGCCAAGGACCGCTGAGGCGGCTGCTGGGGCCGGCGACGCCGGGGGTCAGCGTCCGCGGCGGCTCGGGCCGCCGCGGTGCTGCCGCCACTGCTCGATGAAGCCGCGAGCCTTGGCCTCGAAGTCGGCGTCGGGCAGGATCCGTGAGGTGAACGGGGCACTGGGCCGGTAGTACCGGGCCTCGGTCTCGATCTGCAACGCCTTGCGTCCGCCGCGCTCGGCGATGGTGATGTCGATGATGTCGGCCCATCGGACGAGCTCGGAGCTGCCGATCCCCCGCACGGTCACCCCCTCGGCCTCGAGGTCGATCCCGGTCCGGCGGTGCAGCGCACCGAGCCCGATCGAGCCGATCCCGGCGCCGAGCAGCAGGCTGCCGAGGTTGCCGCCAACGGCCACGCCGATCACGAACAGCAGCACGGCCGGCACGAAGGAGGCGACCATCGCCTGACGCAGGGTCGGCCGCAACACCGACGGGACGGCCACGGAGAACGAACGCTCGGCACTCACCGGCCTCACGGTAGCGGGCGACCGCCGGGGCGACCGAACATCGCTGCCCCGGCCACGCGAGCCACGCCCACCGGTGACAGCCGACCGCGTGGCGTCCGACGGCGGTTGCTAGGTTCCAGCCGTGAGCAACGCAGGAACTGTCATCGTCACCGGAGCATCCACCGGCATCGGCGCCGCCACCACCGCCCGCCTCATCGGGGCCGGGTACGACGTGGTGTCGCTCGACATCAAGACCCCGCCGCCGGGCGTCAGCGCCCACCACCACTGTGATCTCAGCGACCCTGCGTCCATCGAGGCCACGGTGGCCGAACTGCAGGGGTCCTATGCCTCGCTGCTCAACATCGCCGGGGTACCGGGCACCGTCGGCTCGGAGATGACCATGCGGGTCAACGTCTTCGGCCTGCGCCAGCTCACCGACAGCCTGTGGGACCGCATCGCCGACGGCGGCACCGTGGTCAACGTGTCCTCGATCGCCGGGAACAACTGGAAGAAGCGCTTCGACCGCATCGCCGAGGTGCTGGCCACCGCGGATTTCGCCTCGGGCGTCGAGTGGTGGTCGGCCAACAAGAAGACCGTCGGCACCGACGCCTACACCTTCTCCAAGGAGGCGGTCGTCGTCTACACCATGCAGCTCGCCGGTCGGGGCCTCGGCCGCGGGATCCGGGCCAATGACGTCGGCCCGGGCCCGGTGGACACCCCCATCTTCCCGGACTTCACCAAGCAGGTGGGCGCCGAGCAGATGCAGTGGGTGGTCGACCAGATCGGCCGGCCGGCCCGTCCCGACGACATCGCCCAGGCCCTGACCTGGTTGGCGGTCGGCGATCACGACTGGATCAACGGCCAGCACCTGGTGGTCGACGGTGGCTTCACCGCCGGCGTGCAGGCCAAGTGGATCAGCAAGACCACCGCGCCGGCCGCCTCCCGCTGAGCGCGCGCGACCCCGGTAGGACCACCTCCCCGAAGAACCCCACACCGTCGCGGCGATAACGTCGTGACGGTGTGCGGTCGCTTCGTGTCTTCCTCCAAGCCCGACGAGCTGGCCCGTTACTTCGCCGCTGAACTCGAGCCGGGCGTCGAGCTGGCCGCCAACTACAACGTGGCCCCGACCAGCGAGGTCTACGTCGTGGTCGAAGAAGACCACCACCGCGTGCTCGAGGCGTTCCGCTGGGGCCTGGTCCCGCCATGGGCGGAGGACCTGCGGGTCGGGGCACGGATGATCAACGCCCGCCTCGAGACCGTGGCGACCCGTAACGCCTTCCGCCAGGCGTTCCGGCGACGCCGCTGCATCGTGCCTGCCGACGGCTTCTACGAGTGGACCGCGGTCCCCGGCCAGACCCGCAAGCAGCCGTGGTACATCCACCGGCCCGACGGCGAGCCCTACGCCTTCGCCGGGCTGTGGGAACGCTGGCGACCGGCCGGTACCGACGGCCCGTGGGTGCTCAGCTGCTCCGTCATCACAGGCGCCGCCAACCCGCTGATGGCCCGGGTGCACGACCGGATGCCCGTGGTACTGCCACCCGACGTCTGGAGCGCCTGGCTCGACCCCGACCTGCAGGACGCCGATGCCGTGGCCTCGATGCTGCGACCGACCCCCGCGGAGCTGGTGGCGTTCCACCCGGTGTCGCTCGAGGTCAACACCGTGCGCAACCGTGGTGCCCACCTCATCGACGAGGTGGCCCTCGGTGAGGGGTCGCCGGACCTGCGGACCGAGGCGGCGGGCCAGGACCCGACCGGCAGGGGCCCTGCGACCTGAGCGGCACCCACGTGGGCCGGTGACCGTCGGATGGGTGGGTCAGCCCACCTCGGGGTGACCGGCCCGGCGCAGGGCGACCCGGATCTGCTCGGCGGCCGCGTCGAGCTCCGCCGGGTCGACCGACGTCGCGGCGTTGTCGAAGTCGAGACCGCCCATGTCCGAGATGGGGATCAGGTGCAGGTGGGTGTGGGGGACCTCGAAGCCGGCGATGATCAGCCCGATCCGGGCCGGCTCGAACGCCGCCTGCTGCGCCTTGGCGACGTGCTGGCCCACGGTCATGAGGTGCCCGACGGTCGCCGGGTCGAGATCGACCCAGTGGTCCACCTCCCGGCGGGGTACCACCAGCGTATGGCCGCGACGGATCGGGTTGATGGACAGGAAGGCGGTACACACCGCGTCCTGCCATACGAACCGTCCGGGCAGCTCACCGTTCATGATCCGGGTGAACACGGTTGCCATGGCCGCAACCTAGCCAATGGGACCGGACACGGGGTGCCTCGCTCGGGTGAGCCGACCGGCGGTGGAAGACCGGTAGCCGAAGCCCGGTAGTGTGCTTCATCTATGGAGAAGATCCTTGCCGGTGTCGCCCATTTCCAGCGGGAGGTCTTTCCGCAGCTGTCAGCCGAGGCGAGCCTCGCGGCAACCGGCCCGCAGCGCCCGCGGGCGCTGTTCATCACGTGCTCCGACTCGCGGGTGACACCCCACCTCATCACCCAGACCCACCCGGGCGATCTGTTCGGCTGCCAGATCGTCGGCAACATCGTGCCCGCCTTCGGCGCCACCTACGGCGGCGTGTCGGCGACGATCGAATACGCCCTGTCGGTGCTGGAGATCCCGAACATCATCGTGTGCGGACACTCCGACTGTGGTGCCATGAAGGTGCTGCTCGAACCTTCCGCGGTCGATGCGATGCCCCACATCAAGACCTGGATCAGCCACGCCGAGGCTGCCCGGCTGACCGTGACGGAGAACTGGCCCGACGCCGATGACGACGCCAAGCTCCGGTTGCTCACCGAGCACAACGTGGTGGCCCAGTTGATGCACCTGCGCACCCATCCATCGGTCGCCTCCCGCCTCGTCGGCGGCAAGCTCCGCCTGCACGGGTGGGTCTACGAGCTGCACACCGGCGAGGTGCGCAGCTACCACGAGGAGACCGGCGAGTTCGTCCCGGTGGTCACCGCCGGCTCCCGGTAGGCGACCTCAGGCCTCCACTGCACGCAGCAGGGCCGGCGCACGCAGCCCATGACCCCGTGCTGTGGCGAGCTCGGCCAGCTCGTCATCGCCCAGCTGGCGGATCATCAGCACCTCGGCGGTGCGCACCGAGAACACCCGGCTGCTCCACGAGTCGACCACGTTGCGACACTCATCATTGCGGAAGAACGTGGTCATCTGTCCCTCCTGCTGGTAGGCGTGGGCGTCGGAAACCTGCTCGACCGTGCGGTCCTTCAGGGTCACCTCGAAGCTCGGCATGACTCGTCGCACCTCCTACGCCACCGCGGACTGCGGTCGACACTCCGACGGTACGACGATCCGGCTGTGGGCTACCAGAGGCCAAACCCTGTGTATTCACGGTGGATTGCCGGGTTTGTCCACAGATCCGGGCCGGTCCGCACCCGCCACCGCACGGCGCGCGATGCTGGGACCGTGCTCACGTTCACCTGCCCCCGCTGCCGTACCGACGCCAGCGACGAGTTCTACGGGCCGTGCTCCGACTGCCGTCAGGCGTTGCGGGCCGAGCAGGGCACCGACCCGGTCGGCACCGTCACCGAGGCGGCGTACGAGCCGAAGATGAACGTCACGCCCAACGCCGTCGCGCTCAAGGAGTGACCGCCGTTCAGGCCGGGGCCGACGCCGCGATCTCCTTGGCCCAGCGGTAGTCGGCCTTGCCCGACGGGCTGCGCTTGACCGCGTCCACCCGGACCACGACCTTGGGCAGCTTGTAGCGGGCCACGTGCCGGCCGGCGACCTCCACGAGGGACTCGTCGGTGACCGTCGTCGCAGCGTCGTCACGTAGCTGGAGCACGGCGACCACCTCGTTACCCCAGCGTTCGCTGGGACGACCCACCACGATGACGTCGATCACCGCCGGATGGGCCTTGAGTGCCTGTTCGACCTCCTCGGCGAAGATCTTCTCGCCACCGGAGTTGATGGTCACCGAATCCCGCCCGAGCAGCTCGAGGGAGCCGTCGGCGGCGTAGCGGGCCCGGTCACCGGCCACCGAGTAGCGCACGCCGTCGATCACCGGGAAGGTCCGGGCCGTCTTGGCCTCGTCCCCGAGGTACCCGCGGGGCACTGCACCGGCCTGGCCCAGCCACCCGGTGCGCTCGTCGCCGGGCGGGAGCACGGTGGTGAGCTCCTCGTCGAGCAGGCGCGCATGGGGACCGGGCTGGAAGGTGCCGGCCTGGTCCTGCTGGTCCTGCTTGACGTTGCGCACCGCTTGGCGGCCCGACTCCGACGAGCCGAGGACGTCGACGATGGTCAGGCCCGGGATGCGCTCGAGCAGCGCCGCCTTGTTGGCGGGGGAGAGCACCGCCCCGCCGCTGAGCAGGAACCGCAGGCTGGACAGGTCGTAGTCGGCCACGGCGAGCTGCTCGAGGAGCGGCCGGGCGAAGGCGTCTCCGACGATCTGCACCGCGGTGACCTTCTCACGGGCCACGACGGACCACAGATCGTCGGGCTCGAGCCGTGCCGGCTGGTCCTGGATGACCACCGTGCCTCCGCCCAGCCATGCCGACAGTGCGTTCCAGTGCGCTGCGCCGTGCATGAACGGCGCCGCCGGCAGGGCCCGTAGCGTCGAACGTGGGGCCGCCTCGGCCAGTTCCGCAGGGCTCTTGGCGACCCCGAGCGCGGCCTCGAGGAAGTCGCCCTGGCGCCACAGGACGCCCTTGGGCATCCCGGTGGTGCCGCCGGTGTACAAGATGTAGAGGTCGTCCGGGGTCCAACCGGCGACCAGCTCGGCGGGCAGCTCCGGGGACGCCTCGGCCAGGGCGTCCTCGTACCACCTCGCCCCGGCCAGGAGCGGCAGGCCGGACTCGTCGGGGACCTGCAGGATCATCGGTGACCCGGCCGGGTCGCCGGCCTCCGACAGCGTCGCCATGGCCTCGGCGAGGATCGGCGTGAAGGTGCTGTGGACCACCACGGCCTTCACCGAGGCGTCGCGCAGCACGTAGGCCAGTTCCTCCGCCACGTAGCGGTAGTTGATGTTGACCGGGCCGCAGCGGGCCTTGAACGATCCGATCATGGCCTCGAGGTACTCGTTGCCGTTGTGCAGGTACAGCGCCACGTGGTCGTGGGGAGACTCCCACCCGGCGCACGACGCAGGCTCGCGGCGCAGGCCCAGACCGGCACCGTGCAGCACCGAGGCCAAGCGCCGGGTGCGCTCGGTGAACTCCCGCCAGCTCCACACCCGGCCTCGCCAGACGAAGCAATCACGGTCGGGGACGGCGGCGGCCACTGCCTCCTGGGCAGCGGGCAGGGATACCTGGGTGCTCACCCGCAGGACGGTAGCGGACGGGCCCGGCGCGACGCCCGAAGCGCCCGCCTCAGCTCTTGGCGGGCACCAGGCGCCAGTCGTCGGAACCGGGCGCGTAACGATCGCGGAAGTCGGGGTCGTAGGCCGCGGCGACCGGCCCGACACCGCCGAGCAGCGTGCGATACGCCTCGATGAGCCGGTCCTCGGCCTCGTAGTCGAACGGGTCCTGCAGGCGCATCTCGGTGACCGAGCCGCGTTCGACCGGATTGGCCGCCAGATACCGGGCCGTACGTCGGATGGCCTCGGGTGCCGGAACGGGGTCGCGGTAGCCGAGGTCATGGCGGATCGCATCGACACCGGTGAACTTGTGCAGCGTGGTCTCGGCCGACAGGAACGGACGGGCCGGTGTCGCCAACTCGGCGGGGAGGTTGACGATCTCCATCTCGCAGTCGAGCGCCTCGGCGATCAGCTCGATGGTCTGCCGTGCGGTCAACGTGAGCTCGTCACCCACGTTGTAGGCCTTGCCGGCGGCGGCGTCGGGGTTGCCGGCAGCGAGCACAAGAGCATGCGAGACGTTGGGACCGTACCCGGCCGAGCGCAGGGTCAGACCACCGTCGGCGACCACGATCCGACGGCGACCGTCGAGGATCCGCCGCACGATCAGCCATTCACGCGGGTTGATCTGGCCCGGCCCGTAGATGAGCGGGTAGCGGAACAGCGTGCCGTTCGGATGGTGGGAGAAGAACGTGTCCTCGGTCTGCACGATCCGGGCGACCTTCACATTGGCGTCGTCCACCGCACGGTCGGCCGTCTCGCGCACCGGCACGAGCATGCCCGCCGGTCGGTTCTGCTGGGGCAGGGCGAAACCCCGATACACCGGAACGCCACCGACGGCCAGCATCCGTCCGCAGCGACCCTCGAAGAAGCGAGCGAGGTCACGGAGCCGCCCGTACATCGCATAGACCAGATCGAAGGTCCGCCCGCCGAGGGCCTCCTCGACGGCCTGCACGTCGAAGGGATTGGTGTGGATGTGCTCCACCGACGCCGGGATGGTGTCCACCTCGTGCGCGCCGGTGTGCAGGATCGTCACCGTGCACCCGGCCTCGATCAACCCGTTGACCAGATGGGGACCTGTTGGACCCGTTCCTCCGATGACCAGAACCTGCATGGGCGCACTGTAGGACGGTGGGGGAGAGGCTGCCCGCTGCACTCACCCCGCGAGGGTGCCGACCCGGCGGTCGAGCAGGCCGGAGAACCCGGTCCACACCTGCAGGTCGAGATGCTCGAGCATCGTCTCGGCCGAACTGCCCGAAGCATCGAGCCAATGCCGGGTCGTGCTCTCGAGCAGTCCGAGCAGCCCGGCGACGGCCAGCTCCGACGAATCCGCATCGCCGAGGGTATGGGCGAGGCGCCGGACACGTTCCCGGCGGACGCGCTGCACCGCCGGGTGCTGCACCACGGCAGCATGCGCGAGCATCTGCCAGGTTCCGGTGCTGGTCTGGGCGAACTCCACGTACCTGCGGGCCAGGTCGCGCAGGCGTGCGGCAGGGGACTGCCCGGATTCCAGCACCTCGAGCAGCGCCCCGTCGAGGGACCCGAGTGCCTGCCGGTACACCTCGGCCAGCAAGTTCCCCTTGTCCCCGAAGTAGTTGTAGACCAACGCCCGGGACACGCCGGCCTCGTGGGCGATCTCCTCGAAGGTCACCGCAGAGGGATCCTGGCTCGAGAACACGCGATGCGCCGCAGCGAGAATCTCCTCGCGCCGCTGTTCGGGGGAGAGGCGCTGGCGACCGTCTCGTCCACGGGCGGACATGTCGGTTGCGATCACGGCAGTCGGCCGCGACCGCACATCCCTTCCTCCGCACACGCCATCGCCACCGACGCCATCGCCACCCCGAATCGCCGCGCCGTCGCCGGGGCCCACCCCGACGTCCCCCGGCAGTTCGCCGGCCCAGGCTCGAATGTGACGAACGCCACACAATATCTTCGTCCGCCCCACTTCGCAGCGTCAAGTGTCCACACCACCGGCAAGGGCCATCGCGCCGGCCACACGAGCCATCGCAACCCCGGGCCGGTCGGCCCGATGACGCCGGGTAGCGTCGTCGGCGTGCCGGAAGCGACCCGACCCGACGCGTTGCACCGACCACACCCGCAACGCTTCGGCCCGCACCAGTTCGGATACGAAGCCGCGCTGCGGGCCCATGATCGCGCCGTGGCGGTGTCCGAGGCCGGGTATCTCGATCCATCGTCGGGGCTGTTCGTGATGACCGCGGCGCACCTGATCGCCCGCGGCTCGTGCTGCAACAGCGGCTGCCGGCACTGCCCCTACGTCGGGGCTACCAGCGCAGCGTCAGGTAACTCTGACGAGCCGCCAGAACCCCGTTGACGTACTCATCGGAATGGTTGTAGCCGTACACCGCGGCACGGCGACCCTCATCGGTGCCTGTGTCGGCCCCGGCCCGACACAGGTGTTCGGCTGCGGCAAGCGCGGCGTCGTAGTAGTTGCGCGGATCGCGGTCGCCGTCCCCGTCCCCGTCGAGGCCGAAGATCTGCCACGACGACGGGATGAACTGCATCGGGCCCACCGCCCGGTCGTAGTGGGGGTCACCGTCGAGCAGCCCGCCGTCGGTGTCCGCCACGACCGCGAAGGGTGAGCCGGGAACCAGCGGTGGTCCGAGAATGTTCGGGACCTGACCGGCGGCGTCGACCCGCACCCCGCCGGAGGTACCGTGGCCCGACTCGAGCCGCGAGATCGCCGCCAGCAACTGCCAGTCGAGTCGGCATGCCGGACGATGCTCCGCCTCGTAGCGGACCGCACGGACGAAGGCGTCGAGGATCACCAACGGGAAGTCGGCCCCGACCACGGTCATGGTCCGGCGGGCCTCTGCCAGCTTCAGCTTGGCCGTCCGCAGCGGCTCCTGCAGCCGCGCCACCTCCGTCAGGGCCGTTCGCTGGGCATCGGCCTGGGCCAAGGTCTCGAGGTTGTTGCGCCGAGCCGCAGCGGCTCGCTCGGTGAGCTGCCGGTCCAACGAGCGCCGGTCCTGCTCGTGGGCAGCCGCCTCGGCGAGCGCCTCACCCCGGGCCGCCTGGGCCCGTCTCACCTCACGCAGGGCGAGATCGCGCCGACGCCCCTGTTCGGCAAACACCTCGCGGAGATAGCGGGCACCCTGAGCTGCCGGTGAGGTCTCGGGGTCACCGAGCAGCGACACGCCCTGCCCACCGACGATGAACGCCTGCGCAGCGAGCTCGTCGAGGACCGTCTGCACGGCGTCGTTGTCGGCCTGGGCGAGGCGTTGACGGACCCCGGCCTGTTCCGCTGCATCGAGCGCCTGGTAACGCGCCCGGGAGGCTGCCTCGCGCGCCGCGGTCAGCCTCGCGGTGTCGTCCTGGATGTCGCGCAACGCCAACGCCAGCCGGCCCTGTTCGGCTGCGGCCGCATCGGCGCCGGCCTGCGCGGCGTCGACCAGCCCCTGCGCCGCATCGAGCTCCTTGAGCACCGTGGTCAAACCGGTGGTCCGCACCGGCACCACGTTCAGCTCGGGCAGCACGGTGGAGGAGGGGTCGGTGACCTCGAGCCGGCTCTGCTGAGCACCGGCCGGCACGTTCCACGGCAGCACCACCAGCGTCGTCACCACGGCCACGGCGCGCCGGAGCGTGCGCTGCGAGCGGCTGCGCCGCTGACGGAGGTTGGGTAGGTTGACACGCATCGAAGCTCAGTGCGGGCACCGGTTCCTCCGGACCCGCTGTTCCCACCCCTATGGGCCAAGTCTACGGTCCGAGCCGCCCGTTTCAACGTGCGGCCCACGACGAGGAGCCAGGCAGTGACCAGCAACGATCGGGTGATCGTCACCATCGAGAACGGCGTGGCCGACGTCCGGCTGAACCGCCCGGAAAAGATGAACGCCCTCGACAGCGCCATGTTCAAGGCACTGGTGGACACCGGCGAGCGACTCAAGCACGACCCGTCGGTACGTGCCGTGGTGCTCTCGGGCGAGGGTCGGGCCTTCTGCGCCGGACTCGACTTCGGGTCCTTCCAGGCGATGGCCGGCGACGAGGGCATGGAGATCGGCGCCGAGCCGAAGGGGGACCGCATCACCAACCTGGGCCAGCAGGCGGCGTACGTGTGGGCCGAGATGCCCGCCCCGGTGATCGTGGCGGTGCAGGGCGTGGCTCTCGGCGGCGGCTGCCAGATCGCCCTCGGCGGCGATCTCCGCTACTGCACCCCCGACGCCCGCTTCTCGGTGTTGGAGATCCGCTGGGGGCTCGCCCCGGACATGACCGGGACGCAACTGCTCCCGCGCCTCGTCGGCCTCGACGTGGCCAAGGAGCTCACCTTCACCGGCCGGATGGTCTCGGGTACCGAGGCGGTGGCCATCGGGCTGGCCACCCGGGTGTGCGAGGACCCACGGGCCGAGGCCTTGAAGACCGCCCACGAGATGGCCTCGTACAACCCCGAGGCGATCCAGGGTGCCAAGTCCCTGCTGAACCAGGCCGGGTTGATCTCCCTGGCGGAGGGGTTCGCCGGCGAGGAGCACCTCATCCGCCGTCTGATCGGCTCGCCCAACCAGGTCGAAGCGGTGAAGGCCTACTTCGAGAAGCGGCCGGCGGTCTACGACGACCCCCGCCGCTGAGGGCTGACCCCGTGACCGTCATGGACCAACCTTCGGGCTCGCTTCCCGCCGACGTGCTCGATCGTCTGCTCGACATCGTGGGGAGCCAACACGTCCTCACCGACCCCGACCTGCACCGCGGCTACATCCAGGACTGGACCGGCCGGTATGTCGGTGCGACCCCGGCCGTGATCCGTCCCGGTGACACCGCCGAGGTGGCAGCGGTACTCGCCGCCTGTACGGCTGCAGGTGTACGGGTGACCCCGCAGGGCGGCAACACCGGCCTCGTCGGCGGCGGCGTTCCCCTGCACGGCGAGGTCCTGCTGTCATTGCGGAGGCTCAACGCCGTCGGCAGCGTCGACCTTGCCGCGCAGCAGGTGACCGTCGGGGCCGGGGTCACCCTGTCGGCCCTGCACGAGGTGGCCCGCGCCGCGGGCCTGGCCTTCGGCGTGGACCTCGGCGCCCGGGCGAGTGCCACCGTCGGCGGCATGGCCGCCACCAATGCCGGGGGACTGCACCTGCTGCGCTACGGCGGCATGCGCGAACAGGTGCTCGGCTACGAGGCGGTGCTCAGCGACGGGCGGGTGGTCAGCCACCTCGACGGGCTGCTCAAGGACAACACCGGCTACGACCTCGGCCGGTTGCTGTGCGGCAGCGAGGGAACCCTGGCGGTCATCACCGCTCTGCGACTCCGTCTGGTCCCGCGTCTGGAGCACAAGGTGGTCGCGCTGCTGGCCTTCGAGGCCATCGAAGCCGCCCTTGCCGCGTCGGCGACACTGCGCCGCGATCTCGGCGACGTCGAGGCCATCGAGCTGTTCTTCGACGACGGGCTCGACCTGGTGACCACCACCCTCGGCGTGCCGCGCCCCTTCGCCGCCGATCACCGGGTCCTGCTGCTCGTCGAGTGCGCAGCCCGGCGGGACCCCACCGACGAGCTGGCCGATGCCGTCGGTGCGCTCGAGGGCGTCGCGGACGCTGCGGTCGCCTCCGAGCCCGGGCCGATGGCCGCCCTGTGGCGTCTGCGCGAGGGCCATACCGAGGCCATCAACACGCTCGGCCCGCCGCACAAGCTCGACGTCACCCTGCCCGCAGCCAACCTCGCAGCCTTCATCCACAGCGTCCGCGGGGTCATCGCCGCGGTCGACCCGGCCGCCAGGGCCTGGTTGTTCGGCCATGCCGCTGACGGCAACATCCACGTCAACATCACAGGTGTGGCCCCCGACGACGAGCGCACCGACGAGGCCGTGCTTCGCCACGTGGCTTCCTTCGGTGGCAGCATCTCCGCCGAGCACGGGATCGGTACGGCGAAGCGGGCCATGCTGCATCTCAATCGCAGCGAGGCCGAGATCGCGGTGTTCCGAGCGCTCAAGGGTGCCCTCGATCCAGCCCACACGCTCAACCCCGACGTGCTGCTGCCCCCGCACTGAACGCGGCCCGGGACGCGCGTGGCCCGGCCGGACCCGACGTCAATCAGGCCACAGCCCTCGCTCCCGCAGCACCGCGACGGCGAGCCGTGGTTCGTCGGTCATGAACCCGCCGATACCGGCATCGAGCAACGACCGCATCTCCCTGGCGTCGTTCACCGTCCACACGTGAATCGGCACCCCGAGCCGGTCGCATACGTCCTGGAATCGCCGGTCCACCACCGGCACGGCAGCGGAGCGTCCGCCGATGGCCGGACCCAACGGCAGCCGAACCGGCACCTGCGCGATCATCCCCGCCGTCGGGCGAAGCGGCCACCCGAAGCAGGCGGCGCGTGACGCTGCCACCTCGCGCGGGCCGAGAGAGGTACACAAACTGCTGCCGAACCGCTCGCGAAGCCGTCCGAGCCGACGGTCGGAGAACGCCCCGATGCAGGATCGCTCGAGCAGATCGTGTCGCTCGAGGAAGTCGCCGAGCGGCCCGACCGTACGGTCCTCCTTGGCGTCGATGTTCCACCGGGCCTGCGGCCAGGTCCGCACGAGCTCCTCCAGCGTCGGGATGACCTGTGATGACAGGCTGCCGTCGGCCGAGCGCAGCCGCAATGCCGACAGCTCCGAGGCCGTGTGCTGCGAGAGGAGGCCCCGGCCGTTGCTGACGCGCTCCAGACGACCGTCGTGTACCGCCATCAACACCCCGTCAGCGCTGAGCCGGACATCGGTCTCCAAGTACCGGAACCCGAGCGCCACGGCATTGCCGAACGCCGCGAGCGAGTTCTCGGGAGCCTCGCCGCCACCACCACGGTGGGCGTAGATCATCGGCCCGGCGTGGTCGAGGAAGGGATGGGACACCGAAAGACCGTACCGTCCGACGGCGGCGTCACCCGGTGCGCGTAACCGGGCCGGGAACGCAGTGCGGGCCTAACCTGCTGCCATGACCCCCACCGAACGGTTCGTCCAGCTCGTCGGCGGACCCGAGGAGGCCCTGCCCCTCGACGAGGCCGCCTTGCTCATCGCAGCACACGCCCGGCCGGGGCTCGACATCACCGCCGGGCTGGCTGCCCTCGACGCCATCGCCGCGCGGGTCACGTCGCCGGACCTCGGGGCGCTGTGCCATGAGCTGTTCACCGTCGAAGGATTCGGCGGCAACCGGGCCGACTACTACGACCCGGAGAACTCCTACCTCGACCGGGTGCTCGAACGGCGCGTCGGCATACCCATCACCCTCTCGGTGGTGGTGCTCGAGGTCGGCCGGCGCGTCGGAGTCGGCCTCACCGGGATCGGCATGCCCGGCCACTTCCTGGTCGGCACCACCGACGAACCGACCCGCTATGTCGATGCCTTCGACGGCGGCAAGCTGCTCGACGCAGAAGGCTGTGCCCAGCGTTTCGCTGCGGTCACGGGCGGACAGCGGCTCGACCCGGCAGCTCTGGCCCCGGTGGGTCCGCGTTCCATCCTGGCCCGGATGCTCGGCAACCTCGGGGCCATCGCCCGCCAGCGCCACGACCGCGAGCTCGAACGATGGGTCCTGCGGCTGCGCGCGGCCATTCCGTCGCTCGCCCCCGCCGAACGGCGCGATCTCGCCGCTGCGCTCGCCGGCGCCGGGCGCTTCGACGAAGCCGCCGACGTGCTCGAGGCCCTCGCCGATTCGGTCGCCCTTCCAGCCGAGCACGAGATCCGCCGGCAGGCACGTACCCTGCGCGCCCGGCTGAACTGAGCAGCGACTGCCTCGGTCCCGCCACGGCGAAGCCGACCCGTCGCCGCTCGCGCACGGCCCTCGATAGGCTCCGCGGTGCTGCGAGCGGCCGATCGGCCGCCGGTCGACACCGCAAAGGAACGCCATGGCCGAAGTCCTGGAATCGAGCGCCGACGAGGCACGGGTCATCGCCCTCACGGAACAGCTGCTCGCCGAGCTCGATCCCTCCATGACGCCGGCGCACGAGTTCCTCGGCCGCCAGTTCGATCTCGGCCTGGCCTGGGTGCACCATCCCGAGGGCCTTGGTGGCCTGGGCCTGTCACCGAAGCTTCAGCGCCTGGTCAACGAACGGGTCTTCGCAGCTGGTGCGGTCAACCCGATGATGGTGAACCCGATGGGCTACGGCATGGGCGCCCCGACCATCGCCACCCACGGCAGCCCCGAACAGCAGCGGCGGTACCTGCGCCCGATCTTCACCTGCGAGGAGATCTGGTGCCAGATGTTCTCCGAGCCCGGGGCCGGTTCCGACGTGGCGGGCCTGGGCACCAGGGCGGTGCGCGACGGCGACGAGTGGATCGTCAACGGCCAGAAGGTGTGGACCAGCCTGGCCCATCTCGCCCGCTGGGGGATGCTGCTCGCCCGCACGAACCCCGACGAGCCCAAGCACACCGGTCTCAGCTACTTCGTCATCGACATGCATCAGCCAGGCGTCGAGGTGCGCCCACTGCGCCAGGTCACGGGGGAGGCCGAGTTCAACGAGGTGTACTTCACCGATGCCCGCATCCCCGACCGCGAGCGGATGGGTGCGGTGGGCGACGGTTGGCGGGTCGCCATCACCACCCTGATGAACGAACGGGTCTCCATCGGTGGTGCCATCGCGCCGCGCGGCTCGGGCCTCATCGGGCAGGCGGTGACGCTCTACCAGGAACGCGCCGCCGGCGATCGGGCGCGACGCGATCAGCTGATGCGGCTGTGGATCCGGGCGGAGATCCTGCGTCTGACCAACGTGCGCGCCGCCGCGAACCGCAAGGCCTCGAATCCCGGGCCGGAGGGGTCCATCGCCAAGCTGGCCATGGCCGAGCTCAACAAGGAGTTGACCGCGTTCGTGGTCGACCTGCTCGGCAGCGAAGGCATGCTCCTCGGAGACCGTTACGACCTGCGTCGGGCAGACCACACCCAGGGCTATGCCAGCTTCCAGAAGCAGTTCCTGCGGGCCCGGGCCAACTCGATCGAGGGCGGGACGTCCGAGGTGATGCGCAACATCCTCGGCGAGCGCACCCTCGGCCTGCCGGGCGATGTCCGAGTGGACAAGGACATCGCCTGGAGCGCGATCCCGAAGAACTGACGGCCCGGCACGACCCGACGGCCCGGCAGGCGGCCGGGGCCGGTCGGGTTCAGATCACGAAGCGTTGTAGAGCGACGTGTTGCACACCTTGCGGGTGGTGGCGTCGAGCCGGGCGGCACCCTGCTGCACGTCGCCCGAGAACGATGCGGCGTCCTGCAGAGTGGTGATCAACCCGTCCATCGTCGTCGCTGCGGTCACCGCGTCGTAGAAGGTGACCGTGGCATCTCGAACCGCCCGCGCATCCACCGCCAACCCATCAGGCAGAGCGACGGCCATCCGCTCGTAGCCCTCGGTGGCCCGCTTGATCATCGGCTTGACCGTCGACAGCGCAGCGATCAACGCCTGGTCCGCAGCAGGGTCGGAGTCCTGGGCCAGCACAGGTCCGAGGGTGCTGCCGATCTCGCTGTCGGCCGCCACGACGTCGGCCGCGCCGGCACAGATCTCGGCGACCGCGGCATCGGCGATCGGTGGGACGACGTAGCTGGTCGGCTCGGGGCTGGGTGGCCCGGCGGTGGTGTCGCTCGATGCCTCGGTGTCGCTCCCGCCGCAGGCCGCAAGCGTGAGCAACAGCCCGGCAAAGGCCACCGCCGCACCAGCCCGCACAGCACCAGCCCGCACAGCACCAGCCCGCACAGCACGCTGATCTCGCCGGTCCACGTGGAACCCGTCACGGGTGGCCTCGTTGTCGGAAATTCGGTCGGCCATGGCGCCTCGTTCGGTTCGATGATCGTACGCAGGCCCGGGTCGGGCTGCCGCGATGCGTTGCTGGGACGACGCGTCGACGGTCGTCCGGGGCAGGTTCTGGTGATGCAACGGTGACACATCGTTGCCGGGTTGTGGTGGCAGGCGGCGGTCGGACCCGATCGGCCCGTGCGGCCACGCCGAACCCTCCCCGTACGGGACGCCCAGGGTCGGGCCATCCCGTCCGGTAGTGGGCAAGCGCCGATAGCGTACCGTTCGTGGAAGCACCCAATCGTCGCACCAAGGTCATCGCCACACTCGGCCCGGCGTCCTCGGACGAACAGACCCTTCGGGCGATGATCGACGCCGGCATGGACTGCGTGCGGATCAACATGTCCCACGGCGAGCTCGACGACGGACTGCAGCTGTACCACCGTGTGCGGGCCCTGTCCGCCGACGTCGGCCGTCCGGTGGGCACCCTGGTCGACCTGCCCGGCCCCAAGGTGCGGGCGGGGAGCTTCGGTGAGGACAGTGTGATGCTCGAGGAGGGTCACCGGCTGCGGCTCACCCCGGGAAGCCGGGCCTCGACGACCGAGGTCGTCGAGATCAACTACGACGACCTGCTCACCCACGTCGAGGACGGCGACACGCTCAGCTTCGGCGACGGCGCCATCGACTGCCAGGTGGTGGGCCGTGACGGCGGGAGCCTGATCGCCGAGATCACCCACGGCGGACGCCTGTCGGGCCGTCCCGGGGTGCACATCCCCTCCGACCGGCTCCACGTGGCCACGCCCACGCGGGAGGACCTGCACATCCTCGATGCCTTCGTCGAGGCGGGTGTGGACATGGTGGCCGTGAGCTTCGTGCGCTCGGCCCACGACGTCCGCCGGGTGGGGACCGAACCGCACCCACGGGGCCCGCTCGTGGTGGCCAAGATCGAGACCCGCGCTGCGGTGCAGAACCTCGAGGGCATCATCGACGCGGCGGGCGCCATCATGATCGCCCGGGGCGATCTCGGCAACGAGTGCTCCATCGAGGAGCTGCCCCATCTGCAGAAGCACATCATCCGGATGTGCATCGCACAGGGCCGTCCGACGATCACGGCGACCCAGATGCTCGAGTCGATGGTGTACGCCGCCACGCCGACACGGGCCGAGGCGTCCGACGTGGCCAACGCGGTCTTCGACGGATCGTCAGCGGTCATGCTGTCGGGGGAGACCGCCATCGGGCACGACCCGGCCAACGTGGTGCGCACCATGGCCCGACTTGCCGCCCGGGCCGATGCCAACTTCGACTACAGCGGCTGGGCCCGGCAAATGGTCGAACTGCACATGAGCGAGCCGAGCGCGCTCGACGGCAAGGTCACCGACGCACTCACCATGGCAGCGGCCCGGGTGGCCCGCGACCTGCACTGCACCGCCATCATGTGCATCACCCGTTCGGGCTTCACGGCCAGGGCGATGGCACGGTTCCGGCCCGACGCCAAGATTCTCGCCTTCAGCCCCGACGAGCGCACCATCAACCAGCTGACCCTGTCGTGGGGTGCGGTGCCGTTGCCACTCACCCAGTTCGCCCCCAATGACGACATGGTGGCGGAGGCGGTGGCGGTCGCGAAGGCCCAGGGCCACATCCGTACCGGTGACATCGTTGCGGTGCTCGCCGGTACGGACGCCCGCTCACGTGCCACCGACGTGCTGCGCGTGGTCAACGTCAGCTGACCGGCACGGTCGTACCGTCGGGCGCTCCGGGCGACCGTGGCCCCTAGGCTGCGGGACATGTCCGAGACCCCGATGCAGTTCACCTCCGGCCCCCCGGAGACCGTCCTCCCGCCCGAGGACACCACCGCGCTCGAGGCCTTGCAGGCGGCGCTCTCCCGTTCCGTGGAGGACCGCCGGGCCGCGGTGTCCGCCGTCGTCGCCGCCAACCCCCGCTTCCTCGACGGTTGGGCCCAACTCGGCGCCCTCGCCCGCGACGACATCGAGGCCTACGCGGCGTTCCGCGTCGGCTACCACCGTGGTCTCGACCGGCTGCGCCAGAACGGCTGGCGGGGCAGCGGCTACGTGCGCTGGCGGCACGAGACCAACCGCGGCTTCCTGCGCTGCATGGCCGGCCTGGCCCGGCAGGCCGCAGCCATCGGCGAGCAGGACGAGGCACAGCGCTGCGCCCTGTTCCTCCAGCAGTGCGACCCGTCCTGGCCGCCGGCGGACCTGGACTGACGAGGGCGTGGGCCTTCTCGACCCGCCGCCGTCGGTGCCGACGTTCCGCGGGGTCGTGCTCTGCGGAGGGCGGAGCCGCCGCATGGGCCGGGACAAAGCGCTCATCGAGGTCGACGGGCGGCCCATGGCCCGCATCGCTGCGGACGCCCTGATCGGCGCCGGGGCAACCTCGGTGCGCGCCGTCGGCGGGGACGCAACGGCGCTGGCCCGGCTGGGCCTCTCTGTCCTCGCCGACCGCCATCCGGGCGAGGGCCCGCTCGGTGCGCTCCTCGATGCCTTCGACGCCGACCAGGCCGACCACACCGACCAGGCCGACGTGCTCATGGTGCTCACCTGTGACCTGCCCTTCGTCGACGCATCGGTGGTGGCGCCCGTCGTCGAGGCGCTCCTCGCCCGGCCCGACGCAGCGGTGGCCGCGCCGATGCTGGGTGGACGGCGGCAGCTGCTCAGCGCGGCATACCGACCGGCGCTGGTTCGCGATGCTGCGCGACGGGCCTTCGCGAGCGGCCAACGCGCCGTGCGGGCCGGCCTGCACGAACTCCCGGTGGCCGAGGTGCTGCTCGACGCCGACCTGCGGTGGCGACTCGAGGATGCGGACACGCCGCAGGACCTGCCCGGTGCACCGGGCCGACATCCCGGGTCCGGCGACCCCGATCCCCGTCGGGGCTAAGCTCGCCGTTCGTGAGCGAGAACGCCGTGCCCGAGATCGACGTCCATGAAGCCGCCCGCCGCGTGCAGGCCGGCGTCATCCTGATCGACGTACGCGAGCCCGACGAATATGCCGAGGTCCATGCGGTCGGCGCCCGGCTCCTGCCGCTCAGCGATCTCACCGGTCGGGCCGACGAGGTCCCCAGAGACCAGCCGGTACTGATCATTTGCCGCAGCGGCGCTCGCAGCGAGCGGGCCGCCGAATGGCTCAACGACCGGGGGGCTTCCGCCACCAACGTCGGCGGCGGCACGAATGCCTGGGTCGCAGCAGGGCTGCCCACCGCAACCGGCCCCGCCAACTGACCTCGATGCCGGCGAAGCGCACCACGAGCGACGTCCCCACGGTCATCACCACGACGGACGCGTTCGTCGAGGTCCTCGCCGCTCTCCGGCAACAGCCACGTTTCGCCCTCGACACCGAGTTCCACCGCGAGCGCACGTACTACCCGCGCCTCGCCCTGGTCCAGATCGCCTGGCCCGACAACCTCGTGCTGATCGACCCGCTGGCGGTCGACATCGCCCCGCTCGGTGAGATCCTCGCAGGCGAGGTCACCGTTGTCCTGCACGCCGCCACGCAGGACCTCGAGGTACTCGAGTTGGCCTGCGGCACGGTTCCACGCACCATCTTCGACACCCAGGTCGCCGCCGGCTTCGTGGGCATGTCCTCGCCCTCGCTGTCCGAACTGCACGACCGCCGGCTCGGCAAGTCACTTCCCAAGGGCGACCGCCTCACCGACTGGCTTCGCCGTCCCCTCAGCGACGACCAGCTCCGCTACGCCGCATCCGACGTCGCCGAGCTGCTGCGTCTGCAGGACCTGCTGTCCGCCGAGCTCGAGCAGCGCGGCCGGCTTGCCTGGGCCGAGGCGGAGTGTGCCCTGCTGGTCAACCGTTCCCGGGGTGGACGCGACCCCGACGGGGCGTACCTCCGTATCAAGGAGGTCCGTCAGCTGCGCGGCAAGGCATTGGGCGTGGCCCGGGCCGTAGCCGCCTGGCGCGAGCGCAGAGCCGCTTCCAGTGACATCCCGACCCGCCACGTCCTGTCCGACCTCGCCGTGGCCGGCATCGCCCAGAAGGCCCCGTCCACCGCCGACGAGCTCCGCAAGGTTCGCGGGGTCGAGGACCGGCACGCACGCGGAGCCCTGGGCGAGGAACTGCTCGCGGCGGTGCGAGCGGGTCAGGACGCACCGGTTCCGGTGCAGGCAACCAACACCCGGGGCGAGGTACCCCGCGAGCTGCGCGCCGCAGTCGGGTTGCTGTCAGCGTGGGTGGCGCAACTGGCTCGCGATCTCGAGCTCGACGCCACGTTGCTGGCCACCCGAACCGACCTCGAGGACTTCCTGCGCGACGACCCGCAGGCGCGGTTGGCGCTCGGCTGGCGCGCCGAGCTGGTCGGTGACCAGATCCGCCAGCTGCTCAGCGGCGGGGCGGCATTGGCGTTCGATGGCCGGGGTGGACTCCTCATCGAACGGCGTTCCCGCCAGGCGCTCTGAGCGCCGGCAGGCACCCCCCCGACCGGGCAATGCTGGCTCCAGGGTGGTAGCTGCTCTAGTCTGGCTCCACGTCGGCGTCGGCGGCGACATGCTCGCAACAGGCCGTGGCAAGGGCGTTTGATACTGGAAGGTGGCCAAGGATTGCCGTGCTAGGCTTTCCAGGTCAGGGACGCATGCCAACTTGGGGAGCTGGCCCGTGAAAAAGGGTCGACATCGCCGCTTCGAAGAGGCTCGGGCGTTGAAGCGTTCGTCGGACATCGACTTCGACAGGCTCTTGGAGAGCTTGCAGAAGGAGGCGCCGGCTCGTGACGCTGACGACGATGACATCGAGTACGAAGACACCTACGACGACGACGAGGATGACGAGGACGACGACGACTGATACGCGTCTCGTGGACGCCACGCTCGTCGCCGAACTGTCTGCGGCTCTCAGCCCGGACCGGGTCCACACCGACCAACTCGAGCAGGTCCTCTACGGTCGTGACGCATCGTTGATGCGAGGCGACACCGGGGTCGTGTGCTTCCCGCTCACCACCGCCGAGGTCCAGGCCTGTATCCGGACGGCGCTCCGCCATGACCGGGCGGTCGTCCCCCGTGGCTCAGGAACCGGGTTGGCCGGTGGTGCGGTGCCGCTCGAGCAGCCCGTGCTGATCGTCACCACCAAGATGACCGACATCGAGGTCGACGTCGACAACCGGGTGGCATGGGTGCAGCCCGGGGTCATCAACCTCGATCTCACCAGGCACCTCAGGCCCCTCGGCTTCCACTTCGCCCCCGACCCCTCCTCGCAGCAGTCGTGCTCGCTCGGTGGGAACATCGCCAACAACTCCGGTGGCCCACACTGCCTCGCCTACGGCGTCACCAGTGCCCACGTGGTCGCCGTCGAGGTCGTGCTGCCCGACGGGGAGTTGACCATGCTCGGCGGACTCGGCGCCGATCCGGCCGGCCTGGACCTGCGAGGCGCGTTCGTGGGCAGCGAAGGCTGCATGGGCATCGCCACCCGCATTGCCGTACGGCTGACCCCCAACCCCCCGGCCGTGGCCACGCTGCTGGCCGATTTCGTCGAGCCGGCCCACGCCGCTGCGGCGGTCTCGGCCATCATCGCCGCCGGGGTCGTCCCCGCAGCCATCGAGATGATGGACCAGCGCATCACCCAGGCCGTCGAGGCCTTCGTGGGGGCCGGCTACCCGATCGATGCCGGTGCCATCGTGCTCATCGAGGTCGACGGGCTGCCCGGCGGGGTCGCCGCCGAGACCGCCAAGGTCCGTGAGGTGTGCATGGCGCAGGGAGCCCGCTCGGTGCGCGTCGCCGCCGACGAGGCCGAGCGGATGCTGCTGTGGAAGGGTCGCAAGACCGCGTTCGGCGCAGTGGCCCGGGTCAAGCCCAACTACTACTTGCACGACACCGTCGTCCCCCGAACCAAGCTGCTCGACGTGCTGCAGCAGGTGTACGCCATTGCCGACCGCCACGACCTGATCGTCATGAACGTGTTCCATGCCGGCGACGGGAACCTGCACCCTCTGCTGGTCTTCGACGCCCGCGAGCCGGGCATCCTCGACCGGGTGCATGCCGCAGGGGAGGAGATCGTCCGAGCCTCGCTCGAAGCCGGTGGGGTCCTTTCCGGCGAGCACGGCATCGGTCTGGAGAAGCAGCCGTTCATGGCCCTGCAGTTCACCCAACCCGATCTCGACGCCCAGGCCCGGCTGCGCGACGCGTTCGATCCCGATGGTCGCTGCAACCCGGCCAAGGTGCTGCCACAGGGATCGCGCTGCGGCGACCTGGCCCACCTCGACGCCCATCACCGGGAACGGCTGCTGGCCGACGGGGTCTGGGTGTGAGCGCCGGGCACGGACCGCTCGCCCCGCTGCCCGACCGGGTCGTGCGCGACCCGGCGCTGCTGGCCTTCGCCGACGAGGTCGGCGGAGTCGATGCCGGCCCCGTCGCCATCGAGGGTGGACGGACGCAGTGGCACCTCGGCGGCCACTGCGAGCCCGGAACCCGATTGGTGCGCGCCCCGGCCGGGGTGGTGGCCTTCGAACCGGCCGAGATGACCATCCAGGTCCGGGCAGGTACCACGCTCGACGAACTCGATGCCGCGCTCGAACCCGCAGGCCAGCGGGTCGCCCTGCAAGGTCTGCCCGGAACGGCCACCGTTGGTGGCGTGCTCAGCGTCGGGCTGAGCGGTCCGACCCGGCTCGGCCACGGCCACCTCCGCGAGACCCTGCTGCAGGCCCGTTACGTCTCGGCCGAGGGCCTGCTGGTCACCGCCGGGGGAGCGACGGTGAAGAACGTGACCGGCTTCGATCTCTGCCGGGTGCTGGTCGGATCGTTCGGCACCTTGGGCCTGCTCGGTGAGGTCATCCTGCGCACCCGGCCCCGTCCGCAGGCCGCGGCCTGGCTGTCCGGACCGGCCGATCCCACCGCCCTGTTCGACCGGCTGTACCGGCCGGTGTCGCTGTTGTGGGACGGCGCGACGGTGTGGCTGTATCTCGAGGGTTACCCCGAGGACGTCGAGGCCCAGACCGCCATCGCCCTCGAGGCCGGGCTCGTGCCGGTCGACGGCCCGCCGCCGCTGCCGTCCGGGAGGCACTCAGCCGAACCGGCCGCGCTCCGTTCGTACCGGCCCGACGCCCCCCGCAGCGGCCGGTTCGTGGCCGAGTTCGGTGTCGGCGTGGTGCACGGCGAGTGGTCCGGTCCGACCCAGGCCCCACCGGACGCATCCGTCGTCGCCCTCAACGGCCGCCTGAAGAACCTGTTCGACCCGACCGGGCGGCTCAACCCCGGCCGGGACCCCTTGACCCCGAGCAACGGGAAGGCCGATCACCGGTGAAACTCCCCCTCGTCGAGGACGAACTCGCCTCCTGCGTCAGCTGCGGGCTGTGCCTGCCGCACTGTCCCACGTTCCGGGTGACCGGCGAGGAGCGCTATTCCCCCCGTGGCCGCATCGAGGCCATCCGGCAGGTGCATATCGGCAACCGGCCGGCCGACGCATCCTTCGTCGACATGATGGACACCTGCGTGCAGTGCCGCGGGTGCGAGACGGCCTGTCCCTCCGGGGTGCCGTTCGGCCACCTCATGGAGGGCGCCCGTCAGGGGCTCAGTGAACAGACGCGGTACCAGCCGTGGTATCGCCGTATCGGCTACCGCACGCTGTCGTTCCACCGGGCTCTGCTGATCGGGTCACGGGCGCTGGCGCTTCTGCAGCGCAGCCGGCTCGTGCCCTCGCGCCGGCTCGGTCTGCCCGAGCGCCTCCCGCTGCGGGTCCCGGCGTTGCGGCCGCATGCCGTCGCCGTCGGCGCGCCCCGGGTCTGGCTGCACACCGGCTGCGTGATGGATGCCTGGCAGCGCGACGTGCATGCCGCCGCACTGGCGGTGATCGGGGCCACCGGTACAGCAGTGACGCTGCCCGAGCGGGTACGCGGCGCCGGATGTTGCGGGGCCCTGGCCACCCACGCCGGCCTCGTCGGCGTGGCCCGGGCGCAGGCCGAGGCCACCATGCGGAGTTTCCCGGGCGAGGACCTCGTGCTGGTCGATTCGGCAGGCTGCGGAGCCCAGCTCAAGGATCTCGGCCACCTGCTCGGCACCGACGAGGGCCGGCACTTCTCGAGCCGGGTGCGCGACATCCACGAATGGATCGCCGAGCACCTCGACCGACTTCCCGCCGCCGTGGGACCGCGGCAGACCGTCCAGGTTGCGGTACAGGACCCCTGTCACCTGCGGCATGTGCAGCGGGCCCACCTGCCGGTCCGCCGGGTCCTCGCTCCGTTCCTCGACCTCGTCGAGCTCGACGACGAGGGACTGTGCTGCGGGGCGGGGGGCGCGTACTCGGTGCTCCAACCGGAGCTCGCGAGCGACATCCGCACCCGCAAGCTCGAGGCGATCGCCCGTAGCGGCGCGGCCGTGGTGGCCAGCGCCAACCCCGGGTGTTCGCTGCATCTCGCCGCCGCCGGACTGACCGTTCGCCATCCGGTGCAGTTGCTGGCCGAGTCGCTCGGGCTCGTCGATGGCTGACCTCGACGGCCTCGCCGATCGGCTCGACGCGCTCGCCGAGGAGCTGGCCGACGCAGCGCTCGACGCCCTGCGCGAGGCCATGGCCGCCGGCGAACGCAAGCCGGAGCTCGAACGTCGCCTGACCCGAGCCCGCCGGGCGGTGGAGCGGGCCGCATCGCTGGTACGCGACGGCGCCACCGACGACCACGACGACTGACCCCTCGACCGACGGACCGGATCGTCAGAGCAGGGCCGCGAGACCGATCCCGAACGCCAGACCGTTGTGCAGGCCGTGGGCGATCATGGAGCCACCGAGCCGTCCCTGGTCTCGACAGGCGATCACCCCGAGCACCAGCCCGACCGTGCTCAACACGACCACCAGGCCGACGTTGCCGATCCCGCGGTGTCCGTCGACGTGGAACAACCCGAACGCCGCCGCCTGCACCATCAGCGCCGGCACGATCGGCAGGCGACTGCGTAACGAACGCAGCAGCACGCCGCGGAAGAGCAGCTCCTCGAGCACCGGAGCGACCGCCACCATCACCACCGCTGCGAGGCCGACGGCGAGCCATTGGGGCAGCGAGGCAGTGGGCGCGTCCCCCCGGGCCGTCAGCGGGTTGTTCGTGCTCGTCGGAACGCCGACCCGACGCAGCGCCGAGGCCACCACACCGACCAGGCCGACCCCGCAGAGCCAGCCGATCGTGCCATCGAGCCAGTCGGACCGCCGCAGGCGGAAGCCGAGATCGGCCCGCAGCGAGCCCGTTCCCCAGCGCCGGCACACGGCGAGGCACAGCGCCGCCATGGAGAGGTACTGGACCACGACGGTCAGCACCATCGACACCGCAGCCGATCCCCGAAGGGCAGCGATCAGCGTCGGCAGGCCGTCGCCGAGCGCCAGGACCAGCCCGAACCCGGCCATCGCCGCAATCCCGGCGCGAAGGGGGAGACCCCCTGCCGGCAGAGCTTCGGCGCCGACGGCGTCATCCGGAGGATCACCGCCGGGGAGCGACTCGTGCGGGGCGTCGAGCGGCCGGTCGTCCGATGGTGCAAGGATGGCACCGACAGGTCCTACGGCGTCGGTGCTGTATCCCACATGTTGGGTATGACGCAATCCCCCCGATGGTGGGATGGGCCGTTCGCCCGGGCCCGGCCCGCCGGCGGGCCACCCTGCCGACGCTGATCGCTGCGGCCGTCCGCAACCCGACCAGGGTCACGAACGGCCGGCTGGTGGTATCAGGCCTGCGCCTCGGCCAGTCCGTACAGGGTGGTCCGGCGGGCCAGGTTCCGACCCGAGCCGTACACCAAGGCCTTGAAGCCGTCCTCGGTCATCATCTGACCATGGTTCGCGCCGGCTGCCCGGGAGATGTTCTCATCGACCAGGGTCCCACCGAGGTCGTTCACGCCGGCCTGCAGCAGTTGCCGTACGCCGGGCACGCCGATCTTCACCCAGCTTGCCTGCACGTTGTCGATCAGCCCGTGGTAGGCGATGCGGCCCACGGCATGCATCAGCAGCACCTCGCGGAAGGTCATCCCGCGCCTGGACTTACGCTGCAGGTACAGCGGCGCGGCCATGTGCACGAACGGCAGCGGGATGAACTCGGTGAACCCCCCGGTCTCCTTCTGCAGATCACGGGTGCGCACGATGTGGCGGGCCCAGTGGATCGGCTCCTCGACCGAACCGCACATGATGGTGATGTTCGAACGCAGCCCAACCTGGTGGGCGGTGCGGTGGCACTCGAGCCATTCCTCGGTGTTGACCTTGTCGGGGCAGAGCACGGCCCGGATGTCGTCGTCGAGGATCTCCGCCGCGGTGCCGGGCAGCGAGCGCAAGCCGGCGTCCATGAGCCGTCGCAGGTACGCGTCGAGCGGCTCGCCGAGACGCTTGGCCCCCTCGGTCACCTCGAGGGCGGTGAACCCGTGCACGTGGATCTCCGGTGCTGCGTCCTTCACCGCACGGGCGACGTCGATGTAGTAGTCGCCGTCGAAGTCGGGATGGATGCCGCCCTGCAGCGTCACCTCCGTCGCCCCCATCTCCCAGGCCTCGCGCACGCGCTGGGCGATGTCGTCGAGGGTGAGCAGGTACGGGGTGCCGCGCAGGTTCAGCGACAGCGGTCCCTTCGAGAAGCCGCAGAAGCGGCACTTGAAGGTGCACACGTTGGTGTAGTTGATGTTCCGGTTCGCCACCCATGTCACGGTGTCGCCCACCGCCTGGCGGCGCAGCTCGTCGGCGACCTCGGCCACCGCGGCGACCTCCGGCCCACGGGCCGAGAACAGCGTGACGATCTCGTCGAGACCGACCTCCTCCCCGGCCATGACCCCGTCGAGCACCTCGCGCACGGCGCCAGCGGCGAAGCTCCGTCCGGGCAGCAGCGTCGGCGGATCGGCGGTGGCGCCGGAGTACCACGCGGTCGAGCGGTCGCCGATGAACACCACCTCCGCGCCGTCGGAGCCCTGCTCGAACTTGGCGTTCTCCATCGTCTGGCGGAACAACGCACCCGGATCGTCACGGCCCAGCCACTCGGCGTCGGAGCGGTCGATCACCGCGAAGTGCAGGGCCGGGTCGATCCAACGGTCGCGCTCGGCGACGTAGCGCGGGTACACCGTCAGGCGCGGCGCCAAGGCGAACCCGCGGGCCTCGGTGGCCTCGCGCAGCACGTCGAGGTCGGGCCAAGGACGCTCGGGGTTCACGTGATCGGGGGTGACGGGGGAGACGCCGCCCCAGTCATTGATCCCGGCGTCGAGCAGGACCCCGAAGTCGTCGGAGAGGTTCGGCGGGGCCTGCAGCGAGATGTCGGCGGGCAGGATCAGCCGGGCCAGGGCCAACGCCTCGAGGTAGTCGTCGGATGGGCAGGCCCCACGCAGGCGCATCCGGGTGCCGTCCTTGGGCAGGAAGTTCTGGACGATCACCTCCTGGACGTGGCCCCAACGGGCGTGCGACGCGGCGATGGCCTCGAGGGCGTCGACACGGTCCTGCACGCTCTCGCCGATACCGATGAGGATGCCGGTGGTGAACGGGATACCGGCCTCACCAGCGGCCTCGAGCGTGGCGAGACGCCGGGCGGGCACCTTGTCCGGCGAGCCCTCGTGGCAGGCGAGGTCGGGGTTGATCGATTCGAGCATCATGCCCTGGCTCGGCGAGATGGTCCGCAGCATCGCCAGTTCGTCGGCGTAGAGGGCACCGCAGTTGGCGTGGGGGAGCAGCCCGATCTCGTCGAGCACCAACTGCCCCATGGCCCGCACGTAGTCGACGGTGGAGGCGTACCCGTGTGATGTCAGCCATTCCGCAGCGACCGGGTAACGGTCCTCGGGACGCTCGCCGAGGGTGAACAGCGCCTCGTGGCAGCCACGCCGGGCCCCGGCCCGAGCGATGGCGAGCACCTCCGACGGCTCGAGGTACGGGGAAGCCACCTTGGCCGGCGGCTGAGCGAAGGTGCAGTAATGGCACCGGTCGTTGCACAGCTTGGTCAGCGGGATGAAGACCTTCGGCGAATAGGTGACCCGGCGGCCGTAGGAGTCGTCGCGCACCGATCGGGCCCGAGCCATCAACTCGTCGAGACCCAGCCCAGTAAGTCCTGTCATGAAACGGACTCTAGCACGGGGCGCCCGCAGGCTGCGGGCCGAACCGCCGAGGGCCTCTCCGACCGGCTCAGGCGGTGGTTGCCCGTCCGGCGAGCGTCGCCAGCACCTCGTCGAAGGAGGCGATGAACGACGCGACGCCATCGGCCTCGAGCTTGTCGGTCACCTCGTCCAGGACGATGCCCAGTCGGGCCAACCGGTCCAGTACGTCATAGGCCCCGGCAAGATGGGCGTCGACGGTACGGCCGACGATGCCGTGGTCGGCAAACGCCGCCAACGTTGCATCGGGGATGGTGTTGACCGTGTGCGGACCGATCAGCTCATCGACGTACAGCGTGTCCGGGTAGGTCGGGTTCTTCGTCGAGGTGGATGCCCACAGCGGGCGCTGTACCCGGGCACCACGCGCCGCCAGTGCAGCCCACCGCTGCCCGCTGAAGGTCTCGGTGAACACGTCATAGGCCACCTGTGCGTTGGCCACCGCGGCCTTGCCCCGCAGCGGCGCCGCCACCGCCGAGCCGAGTACCTCGAGGCGGGCATCGACCTCGCCGTCGACCCGTGAGACGAAGAACGACGCGACCGACGAGATGCGCGACAGATCGCCCTTGGCGGCCTCGAGCCCCCGCAGATACGCCTCCATCACCTCGATGTAGCGCTGACGGGAGAAGATCAAGGTGGCATTGATGCTGATGCCCTCGCCGGTCAACGTCTCGATGGCGGCGACGCCGGCTCGGGTGGCGGGCACCTTCACCATCAGGTTCGGCCGGTCGATCCGGCCGTGCAGCTCACGGGCCGCCAGGACCGTGGCCGCCGTGTCATGGGCAAGGCGCGGGTCGACCTCGACCGAGACGAACCCGTCGCCGCCATCGGAGGCATCGAACACCGGGCGCAACACGGCCAGCGCATCGACGATGTCGGTGACGACCAACTCCCAGTAGGCCTCCTCCACCGTGCGGCCCGATGCCAGCACGGCATGCAGCTGCTCGTCGTAGACCGCGTTCTGCATGGCCTTGGCGAAGATCGTCGGGTTGGAGGTGACCCCGCGCACGCCGCGTTCGACCCAACGGGCCAGCTCACCGTCGTGCAACCACCCCCGTTGGAGGTTGTCCAACCAGGGGCTCTGACCACCTTCGGAGTACAAACGGTGCAGACGTGACGCCATGGCTGCGACGCTAGTACGGGCCGGCGCGACGCTCTGCGATCAGCTGAGGGCGACGATCAACTCGCGTGCCCGCTCGGCAACGTGCTCGGCGGTGAAGCCGAAGCGGGCCAGGACCTCGTCACCCGGAGCGGAGGCCCCGAACCGGTCGATGCCGACCACGTCGTCGGCCCAACGCTCCCAGCCGAAGGTGATCCCGGCCTCGACCGCCACGATGGGCACGTCGACCGGCAGGACGTCGTCCTGGTAGTCGGGATCGGCGTCCTCGAACAGTTCCCAGCACGGCATGGACACGACGCGTGCACCGATCCCGTCAGCCGCCAGCAACTTCGCAGCGGCGACGCACAGCTGCAGCTCTGAGCCGGTACCGACCAACACGACGTCGGGTTCGCCGTGGGCCGCGTCGGACAGCACGTAGGCGCCTTGGGCCACCCCGTCGGGGTCGGTGCCCTCGAGCACCGGCACGGCCTGGCGGCTCAGGATCAACGCCGACGGTCCGGTGCCCTCGACCGCCTCGCGGAAGGACGCCGCGGTCTCGTTGGCATCGGCAGGGCGAAACACCTTGAGGCCGGGAATGGCCCGCAGCGCGGCGACGTGCTCAACCGGCTGATGCGTCGGGCCGTCCTCGCCGACGCCGATCGAGTCGTGGCTCCACACGAACAGGGCGTGGGCCTCCGACAGCGCTGCCATGCGCACCGACGGGCGGCCGTAGTCGGAGAACACCAGGAACGTGCCACCGAAGGGCAGCACGCCACCGTGGCGCGCCATACCGACGGTCGCTGCGGCCATGGCGTGCTCGCGCACCCCGAAGGCGATCTGGCGACCGGCAGGGTTGGCAGCGCTGTGCAGTGCCTCGCCCTTGAGCTTGGTCCCGGTGTTCCCGGTCAGGTCGGCACCTCCGCCGATCAGGCCCGGCAGCAACGGCGCCGCCGCGGCCAGGACCGCTTCGAGGGCCTGACGGGTGGCGACCTTCTCGCCCGCAGACCAGGTCGGAAGCTGGTCCTCCCAGCCGGCCAGGCCGGTTCCGTACAGGCAGGCGTCGAGCTCGGGGCTGCGGCCGGCCGCGAAGCGGGCCTCCCAGGCGGCACGCTCGGCGCCACCACGACGGCCGAGCTCGCGATAGTGACCCAGGACCTCGGCGTCGACGTGGAAGGACTCGTCCGCCGGCAGGCCCATCCGACGCTTGGTCTCGGCGATGTCGGCGTCGAGCAAGGCGTAGCCGTGGGTGGTGTGGTCGTCGGTCTTGGGGGAGGGGTAGCCGATGTGGGTGCGCAACAGCACCAACGACGGCCGGTCCTGCACCGCCTTGGCCCGCAGCAGGGCCGCCTCGATGGCATCGAGGTCCTCGCCCGCCTCGCCGAGGTCCTCGACGTGCCAACCGTAGGCCTCGAACCGCTTCGCGGTGTCGTCGCTGAAGGTGATGTCGGTCGAGCCGTCGATGGTGATCTTGTTGTCGTCGTAGATCACGTTGAGCCGGCCGAGACCGAGGTGGCCGGCCAGCGACGCGGACTCGTGGCTGATGCCCTCCATCAGGTCGCCATCGGACGCGAGCACCCAGGTGTTGTGGTCGAACAGCTCGGCCCCGAACCGGGCCCGCAGATAGCGCTCTGCGATGGCGAGGCCGACGGCGTTGCCGAGGCCCTGACCCAACGGTCCCGTGGTGACCTCGACCCCGGCAGTGTGACCGGCCTCGGGATGGCCGGGTGTTGCGGAGTCCCACTGGCGGAAGGCCCGCAGGTCCTCCAACTCGAGACCGTGCCCGCTGAGGTAGAGATAGGCGTAGAGCAATACCGAGGCGTGCCCGCACGACAGCACCAGGCGGTCGCGGTCGGCCCAGTTGGGATCCGCAGCGTCGTAGCGCATCACCCGGCCGTACAGGACGTGGGCGACGGGGGCCAGGGCCATCGCCGTGCCCTGATGGCCCGACTTCGCCGCATGGGGCATGTCCATGGCGAGGCCGCGAACCGTGGCGATCGCGCGCTGCTCGATATCGGTCATGTCCTGGCGCTCCGTTCTCGAAACAAGGCCACCGATGCGGTGAAGCCGTGAAGAAAGCTTCGGGACCCTATCGGGCCGATCTCACCGGCGCAGAAAAGGCCACCGACCGCGTTGGACCCGGTCAGCTCGCACACCGTGCGTGCGTCGTGGTCGGGCTCGCGGAACAGGTCGGTTCCCCGACCGTTGCAGGTGAACACCAGGGCTGCGGCGGCCTCGCGGCCCCCCAGTAGCTCGACGAGGTCCTCATGGGCGCTGTCGGCGTCGCGGACCTGGAACTGCACGGTGTCACCGACCTCGATGTGGTCGCCGACGACCAGGCCGCCGTTTGCCGAGCGGGCCCCGAGCACGGCCCGGATCAGGAAGTCGCCCCGGCCGTGCTCTGCCCGGCGCTCGTCGACCACCCGTCCGAGATGCACGCCACGCGCCAGCAGGTCGCGGTCACCGGCGCCGAGGCTCAGGGCCAGCTCCTGCAGACGGGTCATCGCCGGCCGGCTACCCAGCTCCACCAGCACGTTTCCCTCGGCCCGGGTGACGGTGAAGGGCGAGCCGACCGGTCGGCAACCCTGCGACACCACGGTGTCGAGCCGCTGATCGAGCACCACGGCAACCGCACCGCGGTCCGCCGTGGACCCGTCGACCTGCAGCGCCACCGCAGCCGGTCGCATCCCCGGCGCGCACAGGCCGCCCACCACCACCAGATCGGGATGGGACTGCGTCAGCGCGGCCAGCAGGTCGTCCACCGGGAACGACAACGGGTCGGCGAGCAGCAACAACGTCCGGCCGCGTCCGCCGTCGGGCAGCAGCCGGTCGAGCTGGTCCCAACCCGACCCCGCCGACCCGCCTTCGAGCGGGTCACGGGCCGGTGCCGCCTCGGTCGTCGCGGCGCCGGTGCGCCGGTCGAGATGCACGCCGGCCACCTCGCCGAGGTCCCACCCCGCCCACACCGACAGCGCGGGCTGTTCCTCGACCTCCCGGTCGACACCGAGCACCGCCGAGGAGACCGCGCCCATCAGGCATGCCGGACGCAACAGGCGCCGGGCCAGGCCGCACACATCGGCGAATGCCTGCCGGTGGGCCGACGTGGCGAACACCGCGAGCAGGTCGGGGTGGGGGCCGTGGGCGTCGAGCAACTGCCCGACGCACTCGCCGATGGCGGCGGCGGCGTCGGGATGCTCGGAGATGGCCGCGGCGAACGGCACGACGCTCAGCCTGCGACGGGCGGCATGAGGGTGAATGGGACCGACACGACCGGGCCGGCGTCGATCCGGCAGCGGGCGAACACGGTGTCGTAGCCCTCGAAGGTGATCTCCGGTCGCACCAACTGGCGACCGAAACGGCCGGGCTCGATCTGCAGCGGCTGGACGTTGCGCGCCACCTGCTCGCCGTTCAGCTCGAACTCGACGGTCAGTGCCGACAGGGCCCGGTGATCGGCCGGGCAGTGGATGAGCACGCACAGGTGCGGCGTCCAGGTGTAAGGCAGCGGTTCCGGCGCCGGGGCGGAGAACTGGATGCCGGTCAGATCGATGCGGGTGGCCGGGCCGGCCACCTGGCGCATCTCCATGTCGTCGACGAACAGCGCAGCGAGGATGTGCACAGCGGGGAAGGCTAGCGCTGCGACGGTGTTCGGACGGCGACCGTGGCCGGACGGCGCACCACGCCGGGGCGGGGGTGCCACCGCCGTGACGCCATCGGCAACTACCGTCGGGTCGGACCGGTAATCCCCACCGTCGTCGACCCAACCGGGTCGCCCACGACGGCGGTCACGACCTCGAAAGGACTGTGATGGTGTCGCCGTTCGGCTCGCCGCGACGCTCTGCACTGGCCGAGACGAGGTACTGGGTCCGGCTGCTGTGGTTACCGGTTCTGTGCTTTGCATTCATGGGCCTCGCGCTCGTGCAGTCCTCACGAGCCAACCAAGCGGTCGAGCCGAAGCCGCGTGTCGAGCAGGCGGCCGCCACCACGCCGTTGCTGTCGGTCCGTCGTCTGCCCGCCGTGCTCGCCCTACCGGCCCAGATCGCGGCCTTGCAGGGTCCGGCGCTGGCCGGCCTCGCCGGCCTGCCGCCGGCAACCACCTGTGCGTCGGTCATGAACTCCCGAGGCGTGCCGGTGTTCCAGCACAACGCCTCGCTGTTGCTGAGCCCGGCCTCGAACCAGAAGGTGCTGCTGGCCTACGGCGCGCTGGCCCAACTCGGGCCGGCCCACACCTTCAGCACCACCGTCGCCACCGACGCCCAGATCGTGGGTGGCGTGGTGCAGGGCAACGTCTGGCTGGTCGGTGGTGGCGACCCGGTGCTGGCCACCCAGGACTACGTCGGGGCGTTCGTCGAGCAGCAGCGGGTCTACTCGGCCTTCGAGTCGCTGGCCGACCAGCTGCGCGCCGCCGGCATCACGCGGATCAGGGGCAACGTCGTCGGCGATGCGTCGCGCTACGACGACGTGCTGTACCACCCCAACTGGCCCGCGCGATTCGGCGCGAACGGCGTCGTCGGGCCCATCAGCGCCCTCGCCCTGAACAACGGATTCGCCGACTTCTCGAAGGGTGGCCAGGAGATGGCCGGTTCCGGGGCGCCGTCGTCGAACCCTCCACGCAGCGCCGCCGGCTCGCTCATCGAGGTGCTCAAGGAGCGCGGCATCACCGTCGACGGTCGCGCCGACGTCGGCACCGTACCGCAGGGACCCACCGTGCTCGCCGGGCTGCAGTCGCCACCGCTCAAGGCCATCGTCGGCCAGATGCTGCGCACGTCGGACAACAGCACCGCCGAGATGCTGTTCAAGGAGCTCGGCGTGGCCCGCGCCGGCGGTGGGTCCTTCGCCAGCGGCTCGGCGGCGCTGGGGGCGATCCTGGCGGAGCACGGCTTCAGCGAGCCCGGGATGGTCCTGTCCGACGGCTCGGGCCTCGACACCGCCGACCGGCTGTCCTGCGGCATGCTCAATGCGGTCCTCGACGCAGCAGGGCGTTCGTCGGACCTCGCCGCGGGCCTCGCCGTCGCCGGTCGGTCGGGAACGCTCACGAACCGCTTCGCCGACTCCGCTGCGGTCGGACAGGTACTCGCCAAGACCGGCACCCTCGACACGGTCAGCTCGCTCGCCGGGTTCGTCGACGCCAGCACCGGTGAGACGGCCACCTTCGCCCTCATCGTCAACGAGCGAGGCGCCGAGCAGTACAAGCCCGTCGAGGAACAGTTCGTGCAGACGCTGCTGACCTACCCGGGAGGACCCGACGTCGCCACCCTCCTGCCGCTGCCGTGAACAGTCGGCACGTCGGTAATGGCCGAACCCGGCCATGTGCTGGGCAGAGCGGCCTGAAGACGGCCACGATAGGGCCATGAGCGCCGCACCGGACCCTGTCGTGATGCCGATGTTCCCGCTCGGCACGGTGCTGCTGCCCGGTGGGGTCCTACCGCTGCAGGTCTTCGAGCCGCGCTACCGGGCCATGGTCCAACACTGCCTCGCCGCCGACCGACGCTTCGGGGTCGTGCTGATCGCCCGGGGCTACGAGGTCGGCGGCGACGACGTACGTACCGATGTCGGCACCGTCGCCCAGATGATGCAGGCCACCGAGATGGCCAACGGCCTGTGGTTCCTGGTCGCCGTGGGGACGCGCCGGCTCCGGGTACGCCGGTGGCTGCCCGACGACCCCTATCCGCGTGCCGAGGTCGAGGAGTGGGACGACGGCCCGGAGGCGGAGCCGATGGACTCGGCGGCATACGCCGCGCTGGTACGCACGGCACGTCGGGTCCTCGCCCTCGCCGCCGAGGTCGGCCAGGCGGCCGGGCCCGCCACCATCGAGGTCGCCGACGATCCTGCGCTGGGTACCTTCCAGTTGGCCTCGGCGCTGCCGATCGGACCCTTCGACCGGCAGCGCATCCTCCTCGCAGACGGCAGCCGGGCACGCGGCGAGCTGCTCGGCGACCTGTGCCGGGACCGCACCGAGGACCTCGAGGGCCTCCTCCGGCTGCGTGACGAGGACGAACCACAGCCCTGATCAGCACCGCAGCCGCCCGCACCGGGCCCGCCCGCCCGTCGCCGCAACAGGCCGACCCCGCCTCCGATGCTTGCCGACCCCGCCCCCAGCGGCTAGCAATGATGCTTCACGAGGAGGGCGAGGACTGTTGGCCACCGCTTCGAAGAGCCCATCTGAGCTGATCCAGGAGTTGCGCAGCCTCGTCGTCGACTACGCCAAGCAGGAGACCGTCGATCCGCTCAAGGCGCTGGGACGGTACCTGGCCTGGGGGATCGCCGGGTCGATCCTGCTCGGGGTGGGCGCGCTGTTCCTCAGCGTCGGGCTGCTCCGACTGATCCAGACGCAGACCGGCGGCTGGTTCGACGGAGCGTGGTCCTTCGTGCCCTACGTGATCGTGTTGTTGTTCGCCGCCGTGGCGATCGGCCTGCTGGTCAGCGCCGTGCTGCGCACCAAGAAGACGGAGCTGGAGCAACCGTGACCGCTGCCCCGAAATCGGGGGTCAAACTGACCCGTGCCGACCTCGAAGCCAAGTTCCGTGAGGTGCAGACCGAGCTCACCTCCGGCGCCGAGAGCGCCCGGAGCAAGATCCTCTTCGTCGGGGGCGGCGCGCTGCTCGCCCTGTTGATCCTCTCGTTCCTGCTCGGCCGGCGGGGCGGCAAGAAGCGGTCCACCATCGTGGAGATCCGTCGGCTCTGATGGACCATCCGCTGCGGCGCCTGTTCTTCACCCGGTTCCTGCGAGGGGACCTCGGACGAGCGGTCATGTTGCTGACGATGCGCGGCGCCGACGCCCGCCTACGGCGGGTGCTTCTGGCCCGTTTCCTCCGCGGCGACTCCCGGCGATGGGCGACGTACTTCCTGCTCACCGGCATCTGGGGCCAGTACCGCCGCTACTCCCGACGCGAATCCGAGCTGGTGTACCGGGCCGTGCTCGGCTCCAGCGCCCAGTTCGGTCTGGCGACGGCGGACCCGCTGCCCAGGCGGCTGCGCAGCCGCAAGTTGCGGCGGTCGTTGCAGGCTGCGTCGAAAGCCGACCTCGCCTGAGCGGCCACCGCTCCCGGTCGCCCCGCCCGGCTTCTCGGCCCGACCTGTCCGCCCACTTCCGACCGCCCGCGCCGCCGGGCCAGACTGGTACCCGGTGAACGTCCGTCTCCGTAACCCTTCCCGAACCGTGCAGATCCAGGGCGGTCGCAGTGTCGCCAAGCTGCTCAACGAGCTCGGCCTGAACCGCGAGACCGTGCTGGTCATCCGCAACGGCACCCTGGTGCCCGGTGACGGCTTCCTCGAGGACTGCGACGAGGTCGAGCTGCGCCCGGTGATCTCGGGCGGTGCCGCATGAAGTGCCGGGTCTGCCGCGGTCCGGCGATCATCGACGTCCGGCGCCACAACGCCAACTTCTGTGTCGAGCACTTCATCGAGCAGTGCGAACGGCAGGTCACGAAGGCAATCGACGCGTTCTCGATGATCGCCCCCGGTGAGCGCGTGCTCGTGGCGGTGTCCGGCGGCAAGGATTCCCTGGCCCTGTGGGATCTGCTGCACCGCCTCGGCCATCACGCCGAGGGCCTCTACCTCGGCCTCGGCATCGGCGAGTACTCCGACGAGTCCGGCGTCTACGCCCGTGATTTCGCCGCAGCCCGGGGACTGGTACTGCACGAGGTCGATCTTCGCCGCGACTACGGCTACGACGTGCCCCGCGCCGCGGCGGCGACCCGACGGGTGCCCTGCTCGGCGTGTGGCCTGTCCAAGCGGCACCTCTTCGACGAGGTGGCCCGGCAGGGGAACTTCGACGTCGTCGCCACCGGCCACAACCTCGACGACGAGGCCGCGGTGCTCTTCGGCAACGTGCTGCGCTGGCAGACCGAATACCTGGCCCGCCAGATGCCGGTGCTGCCCGCCGGCAACGGGTTCCCCCGCAAGGTGAAGCCACTGGTGCGGCTGTCGGAACGGGAAATGGCCGCCTACTGCATCGTGACCGGCATCGACTACCAGGTCGAGGAGTGCCCGATGGCGGCCGGGAACAGTCATCTGGGCTACAAGGAAGCGCTCAACAGCATCGAGGAGCGCTCGCCGGGCACCAAGCACGACTTCTACTTCGGATTCCTCGACCGGGCCGCCGAGGCCTTCCGTGAGGGCCTGGCGCAGGACGCAGCGGCCTTGAGCAGCTGCCGTGACTGCGGTGCCCCCACCCCGAGCGACCGGTGCGCGTTCTGCCGTCTGGTCGAACGATCCGGGGGGCGCCTGCCCGAGCACGACGGCCACGATCCCGCCACAGCAACCGGCACGCCGGTGATACTCGGCCGCCGGGAACGGCCATGACCGACCCGACCGACGTGGCCGGCACGGAACGATCCGACGACGAGGACAACCAGGTGAACGAACCGGTCCAGGCCCCTGCAACCGACGACGGGGCGACACCCGTGGCCCGGCCTCTCCGGGCGGGTGAGGGTGTGCTCCTCATCGACGGCAAGCAGCGTCGCTACCTCATCACCCTCACACCGGGTCAGGAGTTCCACAGCCACACCGGTTTCATCCGCCACGACGAGCTGATCGGCCGTTCAGAGGGCGTCACCGTGCGCGCCAACCGCAGCGGCAACTTCCTGGTCCTACGACCCACCCTTGCCGACTACGTCCTCAAGATGCCGCGCGGCGCACAGGTCATCTACCCCAAGGACCTCGGGCCGCTGCTCATGCTCGCCGACATCTTTCCCGGAGCAAGGGTCCTGGAGTCCGGGGTGGGGTCGGGGGCCCTGTCGATGACCATGCTGCGGGCCGGGGCCGACATCGCCGGCTACGAGCTCCGTGCCGACTTCGCCTCGCGGGCCGTCAAGAACGTGACCGCGGTGCTCGGTCCCGACGTGCTCGACCGGTACCGCGTCGAGGAACGTGACACCTACGAGGGCATCGACGAGGTCGATCTCGACCGCGTGGTGCTCGACCTGCCCGAACCCTGGCAGGTGACCCCTCATGCCGCCACCGCGCTGCGGCCCGGTGGGATCATCGTGGCCTACACGCCGACCATCATCCAGGCCGTGCAGTTCCGCGAGTCGCTCACCGCACACGGGTTCGCCCAGGCGGAAACGGTCGAGGTCCTCAACCGCACCTGGCACATCGAGGGCCAGTCGGTCCGGCCCGACCACCGGATGGTGGCCCACACCGGCTTCCTCACCCACGCCCGCCGGGTGGCCTGACCCGCACCGGCCATCGGCGCGCACGCCGTCGCTTGATGACCTGACCGGCAACGGGCCGGTCGGCGGTACCGTGGTCGGGGCGTGAACGGGTTCGACCTCCTCATCGTGCTGGGCTGTGCCGTGGCGGCGATGGCCGGCTACCGGCTCGGGTTCCTCGCCAGGGCAGCGGGCTGGCTCGGTGCGATCCTGGGCCTGTTGGCCGCCACCCGTCTGGTACCTGTCGCCCTCGATCGCACCGGTGCCGCCGAATCGCCGCTGCGGGCCGTCCTCACCGCCGTGGCGTTGTTCGCAGGGGCGATGGCCGGACGCCGGGCCGGCCACCTCGTGGGACGCCGCTGCCGCCGCCGGTTCGGCAGCGGCGTCGCAGCCGGCGTCGACCGGCAGCTCGGCGCCGTGGCCGGCGTGGTCGTGGTCGGTCTGGCCGTGTGGATGGTGACGCCGACGTCCGACAGGGCCGACGGTTGGACCACCCGTCTGACCCGTGGCTCGCTCCTGGTCCACCAGCTCGACCGTCTGACCCCCGACCCGCCCGGTCCGCTCGACGCTGCGAGCCGGCTGCTCGGTGCCGACCAGTGGGCGGCGTTGCAGGCGTCCCTCGGCGGTGGCCTGCCCGACGCAGCGGTGCCGGAGCTCCTGACTCCGCCGGAGTCGCTCGACCGGCGCGTCCGGGCCGCCACCGTCGAGATCGAGGTCGAGGCCTGCGCACACCGGCTGCAGGTCGGCACCGGGTTCATGGCGGCGCCGGGACTGGTGCTGACCAACGCCCATGTGGTGGCCGGCAACCGTGACCGCACCGCCTCGGTCCTGGTGCGCTCCGAGGCCGGTCGCCGGTACCGCGGTCGGGTGGTGATCTTCGACCCGGTCAACGATCTCGCCGCCGTGCGGGTCGATGATCTCGATGTGGAGCCGCTGCCCCTCGCCGACCGCTCGCACCGCGGCCAGACCGGCTGGGTCTACGGCCATCCCGACGGCGGGCCGCTGCAGGTCCGGTCGTTCCTTGCAGGCACCGAGGGCCCCGCCCGGGTTCCCGGCCTCTACGACGATGCGCCGGTTACCCGGCTGATCCTGCCGATCCGCTCGGCGCTCGACCACGGCGACTCCGGCAGCGCACTGGTGTCCACCGACGGCCACGTCGTCGGTGTGGCCTTCGCCATCTCCCCGGACGACCCGACCCTGGCGCTCGCGGTCGGGATGGCCAGCGTGTCCGATGTCCTGGACCGGGCCGTGGCTGCCGGGATCGACGCCCCGCGCGTCGACACCGGGGACTGTCTCGCCGACTGAGCGGCTGCGGCCGTCGGGGCTGCGCCGGGACGGGGCCCACCGTTCGGGCAGACTGGAGGTCATGGACAGTGAACGGGCAGAGCTCGGCCCTGCCGGACGGCGCCAGGCCCTGGACCGTCTGGGTGCCGAGACGTTCGACATCCTCGTCATCGGTGGCGGGGTGACCGGTGCCGGCGTCGCCCTCGACGCCGCCACCCGCGGGCTGTCGGTAGCCCTCCTGGAGCAGCGCGACCTCGCATCGGGGACCTCGAGCCG
>CAIXPF010000144.1 GCA_903921205.1 uncultured Acidimicrobiia bacterium
ACGCCCACCGGGACCCCGGCGATCTCGTAGACCGGCTGGCCGGCCCGACCGGCCATGAAGTACCGGCGCTCGTCGAAGGGGCCGTAGTTCGGCAGCAGCCGTTTGTGGGCCACCCCGTGCACGACACCGCCGGCGCACACCGCCGCAGCGTTGAACAGGTCACGCCCACCGTCGACGAACCCGATGATCGCCGCCGTGGGGCCGGTGTGCGCGGCCACCCGGTCGAGCGCCCGACGGCAGTCGGCCACGAACTGCGGCTTGAGGACGAGGTCCTCGGGCGGGTAGCCACACAGCGTCAGCTCGGGGAACACGGCGAGGTCGCACCCTGCGTCGGCGACACGGTCGAGCGCCTCGACCACCCGCTCGGCGTTGCCCTCGAGGTCACCGACCACGGTGTTGATCTGGCAGGCCGCGACCCGGATGGTGCTCACGCCGTTCAGGCTACGCAACGACCCCATCACGCGCGAAGGCGGTGGTCGAGGCCGGTCACCACCGCCGGGCACGGCACCACCCGGCGGCGAACACCGTCGCCGTCGGGCCGCAGGGCGGGCCGGTGCCGGCCTCGGGTCGGTTAGCGTCCGGTCGTGCCGATGCTCGACGATCTCGTCGCCGACGCAGCCGACCCGCTCGGCGCCTCGCTGGTCGTCGCCCGGCTGCGCGGGGCCGGTCAGCCGGTGTCGCCGCGACTCGAACAGGACGAGCTCATGGCCCGGGCGGTGGTCAGCCTCGCCGACGCCTCACGCTCACTGACCGATGCCGTCGTGCGCACACCGTCGCTGCTGGTGGTGGTCGACCACCTGGTGGCCCGCGAACGGGACGAGCTCCTCACCGAGGCCGGCGCGGTCGTGGCCGAGCCGACCGAGGGGCTCAGCCCGGCGGAGGCGTTGCGGCGGTGGAAGCGGCGGGAGTTCCTGCGCATCGCCCTGCGCGACCTGTTGGGCCACAGCGACCTCGCCGGGGTCGGCCGGGAACTCGCCGACCTCGCCGACGCCTGCCTGGCCGCGGCCCTGGCGGTGGCCGCCCCCGCACAGCCCCTGGCGATCGTCGCCATGGGCAAGCTCGGCGGGCAGGAACTCAACTACGCCTCCGACGTCGATGTGCTGTTCGTCCACGACGGTGATGGGTTCGAGGCGGCGAAGGTGGCCCGGCGGGTCATCGCCGTGATGTCCGAGCCGGGGCCCGAGGGCATCGTGTTCCGCACCGACACCGACCTGCGACCCGACGGCCGGGACGGACCGCTGTCACGAACGGTGGCCGCCTACGCCGACTACTACCAGGGCCGGGCGTTGACCTGGGAGCGCCAGGCGCTGATCAAGGCCCGGGGAGTCGCCGGGGACGCCGAGCTGATCCGCCGCTGGTTCGACGTGACCCACCAGGTGCTGTGGGAACGTCCCCGGCCGCTCGACGCAGTGCGCGACATCCGGGCCATGAAGGCCCGCTCCGAGCAGCTGCTCAGCCGCGAGGGCCTCTCCGAGCGGGAGGTCAAACGGGGACGTGGCGGGATCCGCGACGTCGAGATGGCGGTGCAGATCCTGCAGTACGTCCACGGCGGCGCCGACCCGGCCATCCGGTCGGGAACCACCCTGGAGGCCCTCGCCCAGCTCGCCCGGCGCGGGTACGTCGACCAGGCCGACGCCGAGCACCTGACCGTGGCGTATCGCTACCTGCGCACGGTGGAGCACCGCCTGCAGCTCGAGCGCGAACAGCAGGTGTACGCCCTGCCCGCCGACGAGGTCGCCCTGGACCGCCTGGCCCGGGTGCTCGGCTACCGTGACCTGCCCGACGCCGACGCCCTGGCCCAGTTCCGGGCCGGCCACCGGCGCCACCAGGCCTCGGTCCGCTCCATCTTCGAGCGGCTGTTCTTCCGTCCGCTGCTCGACGCCCTGTCCGGACGCAAGCCGTGGGAACCGAAGCGGCTCGAGAGCGAGCTGGCGGCATTCGGCTTCACCGACCTCGTCGCCACCCGGGCCGCGGTGGAGGAGCTGACCGCCGGCTCGAGCCGTCATGCGGTGCAGCTGCGGGTGCTGTTCCCCCAACTGCTGGAGTGGCTGGCCGAGGCACCCAACCCCGACCTCGGCCTGCTGCAGCTGCGCATCGTGCTCGACGGCCCGGTGCGGGCCATGACCGTCGTCCCGCTGCTGCGCGAGTCCGAGACGGCCGGCCATGCGCTGTGTCAGGTGCTCGCCAGCTCGAAGGCCGCCGGCCAGGCGTTGCGCCGTCATCCCGAGGCGGTGGCCGAACTGGCGGACCTCGAGCTGCTGGCCACGGCGCGCACCCCGCAGCTGCTGCGCACCGCCGCAGCCGAGGCGCTCGACGGCATGGCGGCACGGCGCGGCGCCGACGATGTGCCGGGGCCGAACGACACCGCCACGCCCGGCCGGGCCGACGACCTACCGGAGCGGGCTGCAGCGCTGCTGCAGTTCAAGGGTCGCCAGGAACTGCGGCTCATGCTGCGCGAGCTGCTGTGCCGGCCGCCGCAGGGGCTGGGGTCGGAGCTGTCCGATCTGGCCGACGTCACGCTCGACGCCCTGCTCGAAGCCCGCTCCCCCGACGTCGGCTTCGCGGTGATCGCCTTGGGCAAGCTCGGCGGACGCGAGCTGGCCTTCGCCTCGGATCTCGACGTCGTGTTCGTCCACGACGGTCCGGCGCCGCGGGGCGAGGCGCTGGCCCGCATGGTGCTGCGCGAGATCGGCGGAACCGGCCCCGCCGGACGGATCTGGGAGATCGACGCCCGGTTGCGGCCCGAGGGCAACCAGGGTCTGCTGGCCCGTACGATGGCGTCCTACCGGGACTACTACGCCCGATGGGCCAAGGTGTGGGAGCGCCAGGCGCTGCTCAAGGCCCGGTTCTGCGCCGGCGACGCGGCGCTGGGCGCAGCGTTCACGGACCTGCGCGACGAGATCGTCTTCGGCCGACCCCTGAGCGAGGAGGAGCTCGCCGAGCTCCACCACGTCAAGCGACGGGTCGAGTCGGAGCGGCTGCGACCCGGGCAGGACCGGGCGCGGCACCTCAAGCTCGGACCGGGCGGGATGGTGGACGTGGAGTTCACGGTGCAACTGCTGCAGCTCCGCCACGGCCCGGCGTACCCATCAGTACGGCAGTCGGGCACGGTGGAGGCCCTGACCGCCCTCGCCGCCGAAGGGCTGGTCGCCCCCGACGACGCCGACGCGCTGCAGAGCTGCTACCGGTTCTGCGAACGGGCCCGCAACGCCTGGTTCCTGCGGACCGGCGTGGGCCGCGACCTGCTGCCGGTGGACGCCGCTGAGCGCCGCGACCTCGACCGCCTGCTCGGCCTCGACGACACCGTCGCCACCTTCGGTGAGCTGGCCGGTCCGGCACGGGCCGCAGTCGAGCGCCTCTTCTTCGGCAGCTGAACGCCGGCCGGTCCCCCGGACCGACCCCGCCGGGGGGTGGTGGCGGCGCGGGTGGGTTGGGTCCTCGGTCCTGCGGGCCCCACGGTCCATGGCCCGACGGTGGCCGCAAGGCGACGCTGCGTGGGCGGCTCCACCATCTTGGGGATCCGGCCCTCGCCTCGACGGGCGAGCCGGGCACGCCGCAACCGGCCTGATCTCGCCCCGAGTCCGGCCCGTGGACGGTTCGGAGAGGCGGACGGCAATGCGCCGAGCACTGATCGCAGCAGCACTGGCGGCGGCCACGATCATCGTCCCGGCAACCGCCGCCGGCGCCGCTGGCCCGGCCGCCCTGACCGGCCCGGCCGGCGACTCGGGGGCCTGCGCCGAGGCGTTCGCGTCGCCCGACGTCACCCTGTCACGGCGGACCCCGCTGTGGGGTGACCAGGCCGACAACGGCAACGGCACCTTCACCGTCACCGCCGAAGTGCTCCGTAAGGACGGGCCGCGAACCGCACCGGGACCGGCGGTGCTGATCGGCTGCGCCTTCGCCGACGACAACGGCAACGGTGCCCCCGACCCTGGCGAGGCCCGCTTCGGCAGCCGTCAGGCCGTCGTGTTCGAACAGTCCTCACGCAACGAGCAGGCCACCACCACCGCCATCACGGTCGCCGCACCGGCGCACACCCGCATCTGCGACCGGGTGGCGGCGCGCAGCACCGATCGTTCCGGCGGCGTCGTGACCGGCTACAGCGCCGTGACCTGCCGCACCCTCGGTTCGTTGGCCCTGCCCACCGGTGACCTGCTGCGGGGCCTGCTGGTGGCCGCCGCGGTCGCCGGGCTGTTCGGTTGGTGGCAGCGCCGGTCCTCGGGCCTGCTCGTCCGCTGATCGTCCGGGGAGGGGCCCGAGCGGGTTCGCCGTCGGTCGACACCGGAGGAACGTGTGAGGTTCACGCTGCGACGGCGATGCCGTGAGCACCGAGGAAGGACCGCAGCGGCGCAACCTGCTCGAAGCCGGGCAGGGCGGCGACCATGCGGTCCATCCCGAGGAATCGCCGTTGCAGGACCGGATCGGTGATCAGCCCACCGAAGGCGTCGAACCAGATCGACCAGCCCAGGGTGTCGACCCCGACCGGGCGCCAGAACCGGGTGAACAGGCTCGGCGCCAGCTGACGGGCCGGCGCCGAGCGCACGAGCCGTGCCTCCGCCGCAGCACGGTAGAAGCCGAGATGGCGGGCCTCCTGGGCGGCGAGGTCGCGCAGCAGCCGGGACACGACCGGAGACCCGGCGTAGGCCTCGGCCAGCCACGAGTACATGCACCGAGCGACGTACTCCGCAGCGGCGGCCGTGGCGAGATAGGCAGCAGCGGCGCCGGGAACCCGACCCAGCAGAGCGCCGACCCAGCCCGGTGGTTGACCCCGCTGGTCGGCCCCGCTGCTCAGCCGGGCCGATGACGGTGGCTCGATCCCGCCGGCCGCAGCAACGGCGAAGAGCACCCGGCCGTGTTCCTGTTCCTCCTCGTACCACTGCGGCAGGAACGTGCCCACGTCGGTGGCCCGGGCGAACCCGGCACGCTCGACCTTGGCCGCCTGAGAGGTCGAGTCGGCCTCGATGCACGCCAGCAGCCACGCTGCCCGGACCGCAGCCGGGTCGGCCTCCACGGGCCCGAAGCTGCTGCGGTCCCACTCGATCACGCCGGACTGTCCGAGGTACCGCTCGAGATACCGTTCGCCTCCCATACCGACCAGTCTGGACGGGGCCCCGGGTCCCGGCGAGGGCCGATCGTCCCTGATGCAGCGGGCCATCGGCACCGGTCGAGACGCATGCCGACCCGACCACGGAGGGGCAGCTCGGAGCACCACTTCACCCGAAAAGGATGATATTCACGCGCAGGCACCGCCGGTGCCCGTCCTCAGTCGATCAGACCGAGCGTGCCCGCCCGCCCGACGGCCTCGGCGCGGGTGTTGACCCCGAGCTTGCGATACACCGACTGGGCGTGGGTCTTGACGGTGTTGACCGACAGGAAGAGCGCAGCGGCGATCTCCGGCAGCGACCGGTGCGACGGCAGGTGTGCCAGCACCGTGAGCTCCATCGGGGTCAGCGACTGGCGTGTCCGCTCCGCCAGCCGGTCGGCGTCGGACACAGGACGGTTTGCGCGATCGGCGAGGTGCCGACCGAGCGCGGTCCGACGCAACCGGGGGTCGGCGTCGACGGTCGTTCGCAGGGCGTCGACCATCGCCCGGCCCTCCCGCAGGTAGGTCCACACGTAGCCGGCCGACGTACCGACGTCGAGCGCGCGTCGCAGCGTCTGCGGCCGGGGCGTCTGCGGCCGGGAAGCCAGACGGGCCCGCAACAGCTCGGCCTCGACACGCCGGGCCAGAGGCAGCGGTCCGAGGCCGGCCAGCAGTTCCTCGGCCTCGTGGTGGTGACCTCTCGTCACCGCGAGCCGGGCCTGAACGAGCTGCCGGCGCGGCGTCGGCGGGAGGCCTTCCAACCAACCGGCGGCGACCGCGAGGCTTCCGGTACGGGCCTCGATCTCGGCGCCGAGCAGGAAATAGCGGGCCCGGATCGCGGCGGGGATCCTGCGGCGCAGGGACCCCTCGAGCACGCTCAGCGCTGCGGCCGGTCCGGAGCGGGCCTCCACGACGGCGATCGACGCGGCGTCGGCCAGGAAACGGTGCGACGACGGCTCCATCCGCTCGGTCCGTTCGGCTGCCCGGTCCGCCCAGTACGCCGCTGTCTCGAGCTCGTTGCGCTCGAGGTGCAGGTTCGCCACCAACGAGAACAGCTCGATGACGGCATGCAGCGCGGCGCGGCCGTCTCGGGCACCGGCGTCGAGCGCCGAATCGGCAAGGTCCTGCGCCTCGTCGAGCCGACCGCGCTGGAACAGCTCCCACGCCCGGCGGGTGGGGTAGCCCACCGCCACGACCCGTTCGGGTATGTCGGGGCGGCAGGCGATGGCCTGGACCCAGGTCCGGGCGTCGGGCGCCTCGTCGACCAGGGCGGCGATGGCGGCCACGGTGGGCAGCATCGCCTCCCGGTCGGACCGCACGACCTCTGGTCCGTAGCTCTGGCACAACCGGGCGAGCTGTCTGCGCACCCGGTCGGTGTCGCCGGAGCTGAGGGCCACCAGCATCCTGGGCAGGGCGAGGGCGATCCCGAGCCGTACCGGGGGCTCGGAGCCGGCGAGGTCACGGGCCAGGTTGCTCCAACGGATGGCGTCCCCCGTCCGGTTGATCCAGAACAGCGCCTGGCTGTAAGCGGCGGCCCGTCCGGCGTCGGCGCCGATGAAGTCGGGCGGGAAACGGTCGATCCACTCCGCCAGGCGACGCACCGAGCCACTGCGGTACACGTCGCCCAACGGGGCGAAGACGATCCGGAAAGCCGAGTCGAGATCGCCGGCGGCGATGAGATGACGCACCGCAGCCGGCTCGTCGCTCACCGTCAACTCGACCTCCGCCGCCCGCCGATGCAGGTCGGGCAGTTCCGCCGCCCGCGTGCGGCGCAGCTCGGCCGCCACCACCTGGCGGAACAGGGCATGGAACCGGTAGGTCGCCGACACCGGGTCGAGCGCGACCATGGGGATGCCGCTGCGGGCGAGCCCGTCCAGCAGCCCGGCACCGTCCGCCGTCCCGGCGAGCAGCTCGCATCGTCGCGGGTCGAGGTCGTCGAGCAACGACAGCACGATCACGGCCCTACGCACCTCGGGGGCCAGCGCCGCCAGAACCTCCTTGGCCACGAAGTCGAACAACAACCGATCGTGCGTCGCCAAGGTTCGTGCGTAGTGCTCCGGCCGGTCATGGTGGCCCAGGGCCACCGCGGCGAGACGCAAGGCCGCGGGCCAACCCGCCGCGGCTTCGACGACGCAGCGCAGGGCCTCCTCGGGAAGGTCGGGGGACGTGGCGGCACGTACCAGAGCCGACGCCTCGTCGTCGTCCATCGCCAGCTGCGCTTCGTCGACCTCGGCCAACATCTCGCGCATGGCCCACCGCCCCCAGGGCAGCTCGGGCCGGACGCGGGCCAGCACGACGAAGCGCACCCCCGCCGGTGCCCGCTCCACGACGCGGGCCACCTGGTCGAGCAGTTCGGGGTCGCCGACATGGTGCAGGTCGTCGAGCACGACGACCCCGGCCACCGGGCGCGATGCCAGAGCCACGAGCAGGTCGGCCACCAGCGACTCGCCGTCAGGGGCGGACCCGTCCTCGGCCCGCTCGTCGGCTCGGGCGTGCAGCCCGAAGGCCTCGAAGATCGCCGCGGTCAGGTACCGCCAGAACAACGTCGGGCGGTCGTCGAAGCGGTCGATGGTGACCCACGCCAGCGGCTCACCGGAGCGCGACGCCCAGTCGGCCACCGCAGTGGTCTTGCCGAACCCGGCGGGGCCGACGACCGCGGTGACGCGGGCACGGCGATCGAGCGCTTCGTGCACGCCCGGCCTGACCTGCACCTGCGCGGGGCACGAGGGCGGCAGCATCTTGACGCGCAGCAGAGGGGACGCCGCCCCCGGACCCACTGCCGCTCCCATCACCGAGACTGTACCTGCGAGCACCCCGGCAGGATCTCAGCGTCACGCGAAAGCCCCGGTGAAGTCGGCGTGTGCGGCCCGATGAGCGAACGGGGCCCACCGAGGTCGGGCCGCAGCACGGCACGACGGGGACGGAAGCGGTCAGATGTCGAAGTACAGGTGGAACTCGTAGGGGTGGGGCCGCAGCCGGATGGCGTCGACCTCGGCCTCGCGCTTGTAGGCCACCCAGGTGTCGATGAGGTCCCGGGTGAACACCCCGCCGGCCAGCAGGAAGTCGTGGTCGGCCTCGAGCGCGGCCAGCGACTCCTCGAGCGATCCGGGTACCTGGGGCACCTTCTTGAGCTCCTCCGGCGGCAGGTCGTAGAGGTTGTGGTCCACCGGCTCGGGCGGCTCGATGCGGTTCTGGATGCCGTCGAGGCCGGCCATCAGCTGCGCGGCGAACGCCAGGTAGGGGTTGCACGACGGGTCCGGGCAGCGGAACTCGAGCCGCTTGGCCTTGGGCGACTTCGAGTACAGCGGGATGCGCACCGCAGCCGAGCGGTTCCGCTGGCTGTAGACCAGGTTGACCGGCGCCTCGTAGCCGGGCACCAGCCGCTTGTAGGAGTTGGTGGTCGGCGCGGCGAACGCCAGGATCGCCGGGGCGTGGCGCAGGATGCCGCCGATGTACCAGCGGGCGAGGTCCGACAACCCGGCGTACTTGTCGCCGTCGTAGAACAGCGGTTCGCCCTCCGACCACAGCGACTGGTGGCAGTGCATACCCGACCCGTTGTCCTGGAACAGCGGCTTGGGCATGAACGTGACCACCTTGCCCGCCTGCCAGGCCACGTTCTTGACGATGTACTTGTAGAGCATCAGCTTGTCGGCCACCCGCAGCAGCGTGTCGAAGCGCATGTCGATCTCGGCCTGGCCGCCGGTGGCGACCTCGTGGTGCTGCAACTCGATCTCGACCCCGCAGCCCTCGAGGGCGGCCACCATCTCCGAGCGCAGGTCCTGGAAATGGTCGACCGGCGGGACCGGGAAGTACCCCTCCTTGTGGCGCGGCTTGTACCCCCGGTTCGGCGAGCCGTCGATGTTGGTGGTGGCACCGAGCCGCCACGCCGCAGCGTCGGAGTCGACCTCGTAGAACGCGGCGTTGGCGGTCTGGGAGAACCGGGCGGAGTCGAAGATGAAGAACTCGGCCTCCGGCCCGAAGTAGGCGGTGTCGGCCACCCCGGTGCTCTGCAGGTATGCCTCGGCCTTGCGGGCGATGTTGCGCGGGTCCCGCGAGTACGCCTCGCCGGTGAGCGGGTCGTGCACGAAGCAGTTCAGGTTCATCGTCCGGCGCACCCGGAACGGGTCGATGACCGCGGTGTCGGGGTCGGGCAGCAGGAGCATGTCGGACTCCTGGATCTCCTGGAAGCCCCGGATCGAGCTGCCGTCGAAGCCGAAGCCCTCCTCGAAGACGTCCTCGGTGAGCTGGTGCAGCGGTGCCGTGAAGTGCTGCATCTGCCCGGGCAGGTCGCAGAAACGCAGGTCGACGAACTCGACTCCCTGCTCCACGGCGTACGCGATGACCTCCGCCGGTGTCCGTTTCTCCACGGTGTCGCCTCTTCCTGGTTGTGAGGGAACTGGTCGCAGGGCGCCGCTCCGAGGAGCCGCGATGCGTGGCGACCGACGCTGGCCGACAGCCGTTTCCCACCCGTTGCCCGAATGTGAATTGAGTGTGAATGCCTCGGCGGGCCCGCTGAATTCCGCGCCCGATGGTGCAGCATGATGGCGATGATGCGCCAACAACAGTACGTGCTGCGCACGGTCGAGGAACGGGCGGTCCGGCTGATCCG
>CAIXPF010000145.1 GCA_903921205.1 uncultured Acidimicrobiia bacterium
AGCACCTCGAGTCGTTGTTCTACGCGGACTGCGACCCGGCCGACATCGACCTGGCGCGCCGCTCCCTGCGTCCGATGCCGGCACGCCCGCCGGCCGCCGAACCGTACCGACCGGCATGGCTCGACCTGCCGTCGACCTACGTCGTGTGCGAGGACGACCGGGCCATCCCGCCCGACGCCCAGCGCATGATGGCCCGACGAGCGACGGAGATGCACAGCTGGCCGACGAGCCACTCGCCGTTCTTCTCCCGTCCCGAGCTCGTCGTCGAGTTGTTGACGGGGCTGGCCGGCACCGCGTGACCGGTGCGGCTCGCAGCTCGGGCAGCGCCGTCGGCATGCGGGATCAGACGCCGCGCACGTACCGTTGCTCGTAGTCGTCCCAGGCCGGGTACTCGATCAGCTCGTACAGCTCGGCCCGGGTGGCCATACGGTCGAGCAGGGCCTGCTGCGTCCCGCTCGACGCCAACTCCCTGGCCCCGTCGCGCACGGCCCCGAGCATCAGCCGGAACGCCATCATCGGGAAGATCACCGCATCGAACCCGAACGCCTCGAACTCGGCGGCGCTGAAATACGGCGTCTTGCCGAACTCGGTCATGTTGGCGAGCAACGGCTTGCCGATGCCGGCGTCGGCGAAACGGCGGAACTCGGCCCCGCTGGTGAGGGCCTCGGCGAAGATGACGTCGGCACCGGCGGCGGCATACGCACCGGCACGGTCGATGGCGGCGTCGACGCCCTCGACGGCGGCGGCGTCGACCCGGGCGATGACCACGAAGTCGTCGCTGCGCCGGGCGTCGAGCGCGGCGTGCAGCTTGCCGACCATCTCCTCGACGCTGACGGTCCGCTTCCCGTCGAGGTGGCCGCAGCGCTTGGGGCTCTCCTGGTCCTCGAGGTGGATGCCGGCGACCCCGGCCCGTTCGAACGCCCGCACCGTGCGCACCACGTTCACGGCGTTGCCGAAGCCGGTGTCGGCGTCGCAGAACACCGGCACGTCGACCACGTCGACGATGCGCCCGGCGTTCTGGACGAACTCGTCGAGGGTGCCGAGGGCGATGTCGGGCAGGCCGAGGTGGGCGTTCACGGTGCCGGCGCCGGTCATGTACAGCGCCGGGAAGCCGGCGGCGGCGAGCACCCGGGCCGTGATGGCGTCATACGCACCGGGCGCGACGAGGACGGCCGGGTCGGCGAGCAGGTGGCGGAGCCGGGCCCCGGGGTGAGAGGTCGCGGCGCTCACAGGTGGGCCGTCCCGCTGAGCAGGCGACGAGCGGTGCGGATCACCCCGGCGGCGACCACCCGGTCACCGTCGAGGGTCACGGTCGTCTCCACCGCCCCCTTGGGGTGTTCGATGCGCACGACGACCTGGCCGGGTGCCGTTCCGGCCATGGGCGACGCCGCCACCCGGTGGGCGACCGTACCGTCGAGTACGGCGGCGACGCCGATGCACAGCGCCCCGGTCATGGGTACGGCGTGGTGCACCTTGCCCATCGAGGTGGCCAGCACGCGCAGGTGGCGGCCGGGGCTGACCAGCACCAGGCGGGGCAGGGCGAGACTGTCGATCCCGATGCGCCGGCCACCGGCGCGGCGAAGGTCCTCCAGCTCCGCGAGCAGCTCCGGGCGGGCGTTCAACGCTGCGGTCGATTCGTCGCCCGTGAGGCCCAGGTCGGCGGCGGCGACGAACACGTACGGGCTCGACACGTCGACCAGGGACACCTCGTGGTGTTCGAACCCGTCGAGCCGGTCGGTCCGAGCGCCGGTGGGGAACAGCGCCCCGGTGACCGAGCCGGCGGGGTCGAGGTATTCGGTGACCAGCGCGGCACCGGATCCGGGCACGCCGTCGATCACGGTGTCGCCCTCGAAGGCGGCCCGCCCGTCGGCGACCTCGACCGTGGCCCGAACGATCACGTCGGTGTTCAGGTTGCGCATCAACAGCACGGTGCGGGGCGCGACAGCTTCGACGAGGCCGTGGTCGACGGCGTAGTGCGCGACCGCAGCCGTCAGGTTGCCGCAGTTGCCGGCGTAGTCGACCACCGGCTGGTCCACCGCCACCTGGGCGAAGAGGTAGTCGACGTCCGCGCCCGCTGCGGCGGCCGGCCCCACCGCCATCACCTTCGAGGTCGAGCTGTGGGTGCCGCCCAACCCGTCGAGCTGCATCGGATCGGGGCTGCCCATCAGCCGCAGCAGCACCCGGTCGCGTGCCGCGCCGTCCTCGGGCAGCGCGTCGAGGGCGACGAACACGCCCTTCGACGTACCGCCCCGCATGATCACGACCGGCAGGTCAGGCATCGGCGTTGCGCCCGAGCGCCCTGCCGGCCGCTTCCCGGCCGGCGATGCGGCCGAAGGTGGCTCCCCGCATCAGGCCCGATCCTGCCGCGTAGTTGTGGTAGAAGAACCCGCCCGCGATCTCGCCGGTGGCGTACAGCCCGCCCATCGGCCGGCCGACCGTGTCCTGCACCCGGGCCCGCCGGTCGATCTTGAGCCCGCCGTAGGTGAAGGTGATCCCGCAGGTGACGGCGTAGGCGACATACGGCGGGTGGTCGACGGGCTGACCCCAGTTCGACTTGACCGGCTGGTCCGGTGCCGCCGTGCGCAGCCCGTCCTTGTGGAACGGGTCGAAGCCGGCGTCGTCACCGCACGCGGCGTTGAACTCGTCCACGGTGGCCCGCAGACCGTCGGCGGAGATGCCGAGCTTGGCGGCGAGGTCCTCGAGGGTGTCGGCCTCCACGGGGATCCCGGTCGAGTAGCGCGGTTCGAGCAGGTGGATGGTCCGCTGGTCGAAGATCTGCCAGGCGCGCGCCCCCTGCTGGGCACGGATGGCCCACCCGGTCTTGGCGTAGGTCAGCCAGACCTCGTCCTCACCCTCGTCGACGAAGCGCTTGCCGTCGCGGTCCACGAGCAGGCAGTACGGATAGGAGTAGCGGCTCATGCGGTCGGTGAGGGACAGCTCGCCCACATCGGGGGCGTGGGCGTCGAGCGGCGAGGCGTGTGCCCCGCCCCAGTGCCCTGACGGCGCAGCGCCGGAGGCGAGGGCGTTCATGAGCACGTGGCCCATGTTGAACCGGGTGCCGCGCACCTTGACCAGGTCCCAGCCCTCGCCGAGGTAGCGCAGCCGCAGCTCGGGGTTCGACTCGAACCCGCCGCTTCCCAGCACAACGGCTCCGGCCCGCAGCTCGGTGAACCCCTCGGCGTCACGGACCTTGGCCCCCACGCAGCGGGACCCCTCGAACAGCAGCTCCTGCACGGGCGAGTCGTAGCGGACCTCGATCCCGGCCTGCTCCACCGCGTTGAACAGGTCGTACATCAGCCCGATGCCCTCGTTGGTGGCCCGCACCGCGCCGCCGGGCGGCACCGCGTAGGTCTCCCCCGCCGGGATCTTCGCCGGGTCGAACAGCTTGTCGACCACCAGCTCCCAACGCACGCCGTGGCCCTGCATCCAGGCCATCGTGTCGTAGGAGGTCTCGATCAGGGTGCTGAACAGCTCGGGATCGGACCGTCCCTGGCAGACCAGGTCGATGTCGGCGGCGAAGCGTTGCGGCTCGTAGGGGGCGACGGTCACCCGGTCGGCCCATCGTGCGCCCTCCTCGGTGAGCAACGGGCGCAGGTGGTCGAGACCGTCGTGGGCGAAACGGAAGATGCCGCCGGAGAACCGGCTGTTGCCGCCCCGCTGCTCACGGGGGGCCGCCTCGAGCACCAGGACCCTGGCCCCCTGCTCGTGTGCCGACAACGCCGCGCACAGCGCCGCATTGCCCGCACCCACCACCATCACATCGGCAAGCTGATCGCGTCCCATGCGGGGCACGCTATTGCCCCGGCCGACCGCGCGCCCGGCCGATCGTGTGCGGGTGGCGGACCGGCGGACGGACGGCTGCGGCTCAGTAGGTGACCGGCAGGTTCCGGGGGCCGCGCACCTGGCCGCCGGCAAAGGTCAGCTCGCCGTGCGGGTCGAGCTCGAAGTCGGCGAGGGCCGAGAGCCATTCGCCGATGGCCACCTGCATCTCCATGCGGGCCAGGTTCGAGCCGGCGCAGCGATGGATGCCGACCCCGAACGCGACGTGGCGGTTGTGCGCCCGGTCGATGAGCACCTCGTCGGGCCGTTCGAAGTGCTCCGGGTCGCGGTTCGCCGCGGGGAAGGTGAGCAGGACCCGGTCGCCGCTGTGGATGGTCCGGCCACCGAGCTCGACATCGGCGGTGGCGATGCGGGCCATGGTCACCGGGCTGTAGGCCCGCAGGAACTCCTCCACCGCAGTGGGCAGCAGCTCCGGCTCGGCGACGAGCCGGCGGCGATCCTCGGGGTGCGTGGCGAGGTGCAGCAGCGCTGATCCGATCGAGGACCAGGTGGTGTCGATCCCGGCGATGAGCAGCAGGGTGATGGTGCCGACGATGTGCCCGTCACGCAGCGGCTGCCCGTCGACCTCCTGATCGAGCAGGAACGAGGTGATGTCGTCGCGACGCTCCTTCTTGCGGCTGTCGAGCAGACCGAAGAAGTAGGTGAGCATCTCCTTGCGGGCGACGAGCCGGGCCTCGGGCTGCAGCGCACCGTTCTCGAGCACCGCCCGGGTCCACTCGACGAACCGGTCGGTATCCTCCCGCGGCACCCCGATGATCTCGGCGATGACCCGGGGCGGGATCTGCTGGGCGTACTCGACCGCCGCGTCGGCGTGGTGGCGACCCTCGGCGGTGATGGCCGTCATCAGCTCCCGGCACAGCTCACGGGTGAAGACCTCGTAGCGCTCGACCGCCTTGGGCGAGAAGTACGGCAGGATCAGGCGTCGGTGCCAGGTGTGGTCCGGCGGGTCGGAGGTGATCGGCGGCGACGCAGGCGGCCGGTCGCTCTCCCGCTCGAGCCCGACGAAGGGCAGCACCCCGACGTCGCGCGACGAGAAGCGCTCGACGTCGTAGGCCACCGTGACCACGTCGTCGTAGCGGGTGGGCATCCAGGCGCCACCCCACCGTTCGGTTCGGGCCACCGGTTCGTTCGAGCGGATCTCGGCGTACCTCGGTCCCGGGTCCGCCGTGAACGCCGGCTCGAGCACGTCGAAGTCGTTCATCCAGTCGTGGACTGCGGGCCGTTCTGCGAGACTCATCTGACGGACTCCTCACCGGGCGATCGATCCGATGCCCCCACAGTACCGTGACCGACGTCTCAGACGCGGGCCCGAGGACCCACTACGTGCACCGCGCAGGCCGGAGCCGGGCCAGGCCGGGAGCGGACGGGTCGGCCGGCACCGAACCGGACGAGTCGGGTCCGGGGCAGGCCTGACCGGGCTGCCAGGAGCATCGGGGCCGAGCGCTAGGGTCCGGCCATGACCTTCGACGGCAATCTGGACGGACGGGTGATCGTGGTGACCGGCGCCAGCCGGGGCCTGGGACGGGGCATGGCCGACTGGTACGCCGCCCAGGGGGCCCGGGTGGCCGTGTGCGCCCGGGTGGAGCCGGCCGCACCGGCGGCACCGCTCGGCTACACGGCCTCGGTCGATGTCACCGACGCCGCCGCCGTCACGGCGTTCGCCGAGGAGGTCGCCGCACGTCTCGGCCCGCCCGACCTGTGGATCAACAACGCCGGCGTCCTCGAACCGGTGGTCTCCCAGCGGGAGCTCACCGCAGCGTCGCTCGCCGAGCATTTCGCCATCAACGTCGGCGGCGTGCTGCACGGCACCCAGGCCTATCTCGGGGTCCTCGACGCGCACGACCGAACGGGCCTGCTGGCGAACATCAGCTCGGGCGCCTCGCTCGCAGGGCGGGCCGGGTGGAGCGCCTACTGCGCGGGCAAGGCCGCCGTGGACCGGCTCACCGAGACCATCGCCCTCGAGGAGCCGCAACGCCTGGCCGCAGCCTGGTCCGTTGCGCCCGGACTGGTCGACACCGCCATGCAGGAATACATCCGCGGGCTGAGCGCCGAGCAATTCCCCTCGGTCGAATGGTTCAAGGACCGCAAGCGCAACAATGCGTTCAACGAGCCGTGGTGGGTCGCCCAGACCATTGCGTCGTGGTGCTTCGGTGGCGACGATCGCCCGGCCAGCGGCTTCGCCCGCATCCCCGACCAACCCGCCTGACCCCGCCCGACCCCGCCCGAGGCGCACTGCACCGGTCCGCCACCAGCCGGCGGGTCCACGGGTCAGGCGAGGGCGGGGATGACGTCCTCGTGGAGGCTGCGGAGAGCCTGCATCTGCCGGCCATGGGACACACCGGGATGCGCGAGGCGCAGCACCAGCTCGTCGATACCGAGCTCGTCCCGGTACCGGCGGATCTCGGCGGCGACCTCGGACGCACTGCCGATGATGAAGCGGTCGGCCCAGAAGCCGGGCCCGAAGTAGAACGGGTCGTCCTTGTCGGTCACCTGGCGGCGGCCTCCGTCGGCGGTTCGCTCGACGAACATGGCGTGCGGCGGGGCGTACACGTTGCGGTAGGTGTAGTGGAGGTACGGCAGGACCTCGTCCACCTCACCGATCCAGCACTCACGGATCAGGGCCGTGCGTCCCTGCGCCCCCGTGGCCCGGAAGTCCTCGAACTGGGCCTTGGTGTGGTGGATGTCGGTCAGCAGGGAGATCAGGAGGTTGTGGCCCCGCTCGGCCACCCGCCGACGGGCGACAGGGGTTGCGGCGCCCAGCCAGATGGGCATCCGGGGCTGCACCGGCGGCGGGGTGACCATACCGTCGAGTACGTTGTAGTAGCGCCCCTCGTAGGAGAACCGTTGGCCGGTGAGGGCCTGTTCGAGGATGTCGAGCCCCTCGTCGAAGCGAGCCTTGCGGGTCTTCAGCTCCATGCCGAAGGCGTCGAACTCGTCGGCCCGGTAGCCCATGCCGACGCCGAGCTCGAAGCGACCGTTGGACACGACGTCGATCACGGCGGAGTCCTCGGCGAGGCGCAGCGGATGACCGTACAGCGGGAGCAGCACGATGCCCTGGGCGATGCGCAGACGCCTGGTGCGCGAAGCGATCGCCGCTGCGGCGATCATCGGGGACGGCGAGTACCCGTCGGCGAACCCGTGGTGCTCACTGAGCCAGACGCTGTCCACACCGGGCACGTGCTCGTCGACCCACGCCAGTTGCTCCAACGACTCGGCGTAGACCTGTGGGGCGGTCACACCGAACAGTTCCGGTGCCTGCAGGCTGTACATCAGGCCGAGCTTCATGCCTACCCCGTTCCGTGCGACGAACCCCGATCATGCCCGACGGCACCCGGTCGGGTCAGGTCCGGCTCGTCCACGACGTCAGCGGGGCGGGTCGAACGGCGCGGCGGAGGTCGACTCGGCGAGCGTCCCACCGGGTCCACCGGGATCGGCACCGTCACCGAGCCCGGACCCGGCGCCCGCAGCACCTGCGAATCCCTGTTGCCGCCAGGCCTCGTACACGACCACCGCCACCGCATTGGCCAGGTTGAGGCTGCGGTTGCCCGGCCGCATGGGGATGCGCAGGCGACGATCCGGAGGGAACGCGCCCAGCACCTCGTCGGACAGACCGGCCCGTTCGGCGCCGAAGACCAGCACGTCCCCCGGCCCGAAGGACACCGTGTCGTAGCCCTGCCCACCCCGGCCCGACAGGGCGAAGGTCCGCTCCGACGGAGCCCCGATCCGGCCCAGACACTCGTGGAGGGTCGCATGGACGTGCACGTCGGCCAACTCGTGGTAGTCGAGCCCTGCCCGTCGGAGGTGGCGGTCCTCGAGGGAGAACCCGAGCGGCTCGACCACGTGCAGCACGGCACCGGTGTTGGCGCACAGGCGGATGATGTTGCCGGTGTTGGTGGCGATCTCCGGGGCGACCAGCACCACATGCACGGCCACGACCCTACCCCGACCACCCCGGCCCGGCCCGGCAGCGATCGGGCCCGGCCTGACCGTGCCGGTGGGTCGTGTTCTACGCTCGGGCCGTGGCCCTTCCTGATTCCCTCGTGAGCACCGACTGGCTGGCGACCCGCCTCGGCGACCCCGAGCTCGTCGTCCTCGACTGCACCGTCTGGTTGAAGCCGGCCGACGGCGGCGGGTACGTCGCCGTCAGCGGTCGCACCGACTACGAGGCCGGCCACCTCCCCGGCGCCGGCTTCGCCGATCTCACCGGGCCGTTGTGCGACCGCAACAGCCCGCTGCGGTTCATGGTCCCCCGTCCCGGGCAGTTCGCCGCCGCCATGGCCGAGCTCGGCGTCGGCGACGGCCGCCAGGTCGTGCTCTACGACCAGAACCGTTCGATGTGGGCGGCACGGGTGTGGTGGATGCTGCGCTGGATCGGCTTCGACGACGCCGCGCTGCTCGACGGCGGCCTGAAGGCCTGGAAGAAGGAGGGCCGGCCGCTGGCCGAGGGCCCGGCACCGGTCGTCACCGGCGCCTCGTTGACGGCCCGGCCCCGGCCCCGGCTGATCGCCGACCGTGACGAGATGCTCGCCGCCGTGGCGGACGGGGCGACCTGCATCATCGATGCACTCGGCGAGGCCCAGTACCGCGGCGAGGTCGACACCTACGGCCGGCCCGGGCACCTGCCCGGCGCCAGCAACACCCCCGCCATCGACCTCGTCGACCGGGATACCGGACGGTATCTCCCGCTCGAGGTGCTGCGCAGCCGCTTCCCCGAGGACCGCGCCCGGCGCACCATCACCTACTGCGGCGGGGGCATCGCCGCCTCGTCGGACGCCTTCGTGCTCAGCCGGTTGGGCTTCGAGGACGTGGCGGTCTACACCGCCAGCCTCCAGGAGTGGGTCACCGACCCCGCCAACCCCCTCGTCGTCGAGGGCTGACCCGCCACCGGGCCGCCGGGTCCCCGACCACCGGGCCACCCGACGGCCGGCCGACACCCGGCCCCTGGAACGACCCGGCCGGGCAGACCGTGCAGTCGGGCCCGGCGGGTGGTCACTCGAGGGCTTCGGCCACGGCCAGATCGGCGATGCGGTCGCCGTCGTAGCCCAACGTCCCGGTGAGGATGTCGAAGGTGTGCTCGCCCAGCAACGGCGAGGACCGGTCGACCCCGGCCGGCACCCGCGAGAAGCGCACCCGGGCCCGTTCGACCAGGCGACGACCGAGGGGATGGTCGAACTCGACGAAGTGGTCGCGGTGCACCAACTGCGGATCGGCGAGGCACTCCATCCCGGTGACCAGTCGGTGCGCGGCCACCCCGGCGGCCTGCAGGACCTGCTCGACCTCGAGCCCGTCCCGGCCGGCGGTCCAGGCGGCCACCGCCCCGTCGAGCTCGGCCTGGCGGGCCAGGCGACCGGCCGCGGTGGCCAGGTCCGGGTCGGCGGCGAGGTCGGGACGACCGATCGCTGCACACAGCGCCGGCCAGGCGGCGTCGTCCTGGCACACCACCGCAGCCCAACGATCCTCGCCCAGCACCGGGTACAGCCCGTGCGGGGCCATCTCGCGGTCGGCGTTGCCCATCCGCGACACCACGTCGCCGTTGCAGGCGTACTCCACCAGCGCGGTGGACAGGTAGTGCATCGCCGCCTCGGCCTGCGCGCCGTCGAGGTAGCAGCCCTCGCCGGTGCGGCGACGATGATCGATCGCCGCCAGCAGCGCCGCCAGCAGCAGCGCGTTCGACGTGTAGTCGGTGTAGGCCAGGAACGGACCGGCCGGCGCCCGGTCGGGCCAGCCGGCCAGCCAGAAGAACCCCGACAGCGCCGCACCGAGGTTGCCGTAGCCGGCAAGTGAGGACAGCGGGCCGTCCTGGCCGAACAGGCACGTGGACAACATGATCAGCGACGGGTTGATCTCCTTCAGCTGGTCGTATCCCAACCCCCACGCCGGCATGGCCCGCGGCGTGAAGGACTCCACCACCACGTCTGCCCAGCGGATGAGGTCGACCAGCACCTCACGGCCTTCGGGCTTGGTGAGATTGAGCGCAATCGACCGCTTGTTGAGGTTCATGTCGTCGTAGAGGCCCGACTGTTCCACCCCCGGCACGTTGTCGTAGATCGGCATGAACCCGCGCGCCGCGTCGAGCCGGGTCGAGGACTCGACCTTGATCACGTCGGCACCGTGGTCCGCAAGCACCCGTACGGTGACCGGCCCGGCGATCGACCAGGTGAGATCGACGACCCTGAGGCCCTCGAGACAGCGCGCCGGCCGCTCGCCGGTGGGCGAGCCGACTGCCGGGGTGCGCGCGGGCTCGGCCCGCAGCTCGGCGGTGTGCTGACCGAGACGGGGTGCCGGACCCAACGCCCGACGGGGCTCGCCGTTGCGCACGACGTAGGTGCTCGGCAGCGGTACCGGCGCATCGAGCCCGGCCACCTGCACCGACTCGAAGAAGCCCCGCCCGGTGAAGTGCTCGCTGCGGACCACGTCCTCGGACGTGCAGATCGGGGCGATGAGCAGCCGTTCGGCCAGCGCCACGGCCAGCAGCTCGTCCTTGGTCTTCGACGACGTCCACGCCGTGATCGCCGCCTTCGCCTCCTCGAGGGCCTCGGCCGGTTCCTCGCCGCGGTCGACCAGCTCGGCGAAGCGGACCCAGTCCTTGCCCGCCAGCTCGGCCGAGCAGAACCCGGCCTCGTGCACGACCTGCATCAGGGCCGCGGTGCGCGGCCCGATGGCGTTGCCGAACACATGGGAGATCGACACCCAGCCGTCGGCCGCTGGGTAGACGAACTGCAGCGACAACGGACCCACCCGGGCACCGCCGGCGGTCCGGGTCGGCGACGGGGCCCGGCACCACTGCGACATCACCGCACCCTGGCAGCTCAACAGCAGCCCGGCCTGCGCCGACGCGTCGAGGTGCTGGCCCAGCCCCGAACGAGCCCGTTCCTGCAGGGCGATGATCACGGCCGCCGCCGCCGTCGCCGCCCCGAAGTGGAACGCCTGGGGCACGCCGACGCGCACCGGCGGACGATCGCTGTCGCCGTTGAGGGTCATGGCGTAGGACGCCGCGGCGATGGTCAGGTCGGTGGCGATCTGGCCGGCCTGCGGGCCGTCCCCGCCGAACGCGGTGATCGAACAGGTGACCAGGGCCGGGTTGTGGACGGCGAGGTCGTCGGGGCCGAGACCGATCGAGGACAGGTACCCGGCCGGGGCCGAGTCGATGAGCACGTCGGCCCCGGCGACGAGCCGCAGCAGCTCGGCCCGGTCGGCGGGGTCGGACACGTAGTCGAGCTCGACCGACCGCTTGCCCCGGTTGTAGGCCAGGTGGGTCAGCGACCGTTCGGGCCCGGCCTGCCCGCCCAGCCACGGCCCCGTCCGGCGGGCCCGGGTGCCGCCGCGCGGCTCGACGGCGATCACCTCGGCACCGAGCATGGCCAGGGTGAACCCGGCGAAATGGCCACGATCGTCGGACAGGTCGAGCACGCGATAGGGCGACAGCACGGTCACGATCTTGGCAGCCCGGCGGCTGTCGCGCGCGACGCTCCGGGCATGGCCCGCACCGGCCGTACCGCCTAGTCTGCGCTCGCCAGGCACCCGCACGGGGCGCCGCGCCAGACAGGGGAACGTCGATGGCCGATGCCGGTTGGTATCCCGACCCGTCCGATGCAACCGCCGAGCGTTACTGGGACGGCAACGCCTGGACCACGTCCACCCGGCCCGCCACCGCTGCCGCCCCTCCCCCGTCGTACCAGCCACCCGCCACCCCGCCCTACCAGCCACCCGCCACCCCGCCCTACCAGCCCCCCGCCACCCCGCCCTACCAGCCGCCACTGGGTCCGCCGCAGTTCCAGCAGCCGTACCCGGCCCAGCAGCCGTACCCGCCGCAGTACCCGCAGCCGTACCCGACCTACGGCGCGCCGGTCTTTCCCGGGATGGTGGCGGCCATCCCCATGAACGCCCCGATCGGCAAGCGCCTCGTCGCCCTGCTGATCGACTCGGTGCTGGCAGCCGGGCCGCTCGTGGTGGCCTACGTGATCTTCGTCGGCGTGGCCGCGACCACCGCCGACAGCAACGGCGCGGGTGCCGCCGTTGCGGGCCTCCTGATGCTCGCCACGATCCTGTGGTCCATCGGCTTCGGCGTCTACAACACCATCATCCGCCAGGGCCGCACCGGCCAGAGCATCGGCAAGGGCCACCAGAAGCTGCGCCTGGTCCGCGACACCGACCTGCAGCCGATCGGGGGCGGCATGGCCGCGGTCCGCTACTTCGTGCCGGCGTTGCTCTCCAACGTGACCTGCGGGATCTACGGGATCGTCGACTACCTGTTCCCGCTGTGGGAACCGAACCGCAAGCGCCTGTCGGACAAGTGGTTCAACTTCTCCGTGGTCGAGGTCTGAGCGCAGACCTCGACCTCGTCACGGCGGACCGGCCACGCCGGGCGGTAGGGTGCTCGCAGGGGCGCAGGGGGTGCCCCGCCAGGGGGTAGCCATGACCATCGCGCCGGTGGCCGACCGCATCGTGTCGGCCGATTCGCACATCACCGAACCGCCGGACTGCTACACCAGGTTCATCGACCCGTCCTTCCGGGCCGATGCGCCGCACGTGGTGCACAGCGAGACCAAGGGCGACCTGTACGTCATCCCCGGTATGAACAAGCCGATCCCGGTGGGGCCGCTGTCCTCGGCCGGCATTCCCTCCAACGAGCTGCGCTCACTCGGCCGGCGCTTCGAGGACCTGCACCGTTCGGGCTGGGACCCGGCGGCCCGCGCCGCCGACCAGGCCCGTGACGGCGTGACCGGCGAGATCATCTACCCGTCGGTCGGCATGCTGCTGTGCAACCACAAGGACCTCGCCTACAAGCAGGCCTGCATGGACGCGTACAACCGTTGGATCGCCGAGTTCTGCGCCTACGACCCCAGCCGTCTGTACGGCCTGGGCCAGAGCCCGCTGGCCTCGGTCGAGCAGGGCATCGAGGACCTGACCCGCATGAAGGAGATGGGCCTGCGGGGCATCATGATGCCCGGCTTCCCCGGCGAGTCCTACACCGGCGGCACCCCCGACTACGACGATCCGTACTGGGATCCCTTCTACCAGGCGTCGATCGACCTGCGGATGCCGTTGAGCTTCCACATCCTGACCATGGGCAACCAGCGTCACCGCGGCCCGAAGATCGCCAGCTTCATGTCGATCATCCGCGGCAACCAGGACGTGATCGCCATGTTCGTGATGGGCGGCGTGTTCGAACGGCTGCCCCAGCTGAAGATCGTCTGCTCCGAGGCCGACGCCGGCTGGATGCCCCACTTCATGTACCGCATGGACCACGCCGTGGACCGCGAGGGTGGCGTGATGGGCTACAAGCGCATGTCGAAGATGCCCTCGGAGTACTGCCTCGACAACGTCCGGCTCACCTTCCAGGACGACTGGGTGGCGTTCAAGATGTGCCGCCTCGACGACAGCCCGATGCACAAGATGCTGACCTGGGCCAACGACTTCCCGCACCTCGACTCCACCTGGCCGTGGAGCCAGGAGCTGCTCACCGAGCACACCGCGCACCTGACCGACGAGGAGCTGCGGGCCATCCTGCACGACAACCTCGCCGAGCTCTACGACCTGCCCACCTCGCCGACCGTCACCGGCTGACCCACAAAGGAACCGTTCCATGGCATATGACCTGAAGATCACCGGCGGCACCATCGTCGACGGACGCAAGACCCCTCGCTTCGTCGGCGACGTGGGCATCAAGGACGGCAAGGTCGTCGCGCTCGGCAACGCCCCCGAGGAGGCGGTGCGCACCATCGACGCCACCGGCCGGGTGGTCGCCCCCGGGTTCGTGGACATCCACACCCACTACGACGCCCAGATCGTGTGGGACAACCTGGTGTCGTGCTCGCCGTGGCACGGCGTGACCACCGTGGTGATGGGCAACTGCGGCTTCTCGGTGGCCCCGACCCGCCCGATGCACCGCGACCTGATCATGCGGACCCTCGAGAACGTCGAGGGCATGAGCGTGTCGGCGTTGCGGGCCGGGCTCGGGGCCGAATGGCCCTTCGAGACCTTCCCCGAGTACCTCGACGTGATCGAGCAGCGTGGCTGCGCGGTCAACGTGGCCGCCCTCATGGGTCACACCGCACTGCGGATGTACGTGATGGGTGAGGACTCGGTGGAGCGCGAGGCGACCGCCGAGGAGATCGCCGCCCAGAAGGACCTGCTGCGCGAGGCCCTCGAGGCCGGTGCGTTGGGCTTCGCCACCTCCAAGGCCAACACCCACGTCGGCTACGACGGCAAGCCGGTCCCCTCCCGGGTGGCCGACATCGAGGAGATCTACGCCATCGCCGCCGCACTCGGCGAGGTGCCCAACGCGGTCATGCAGGCCACGGTCGGGCGGGGCCTGTCCCACAAGGAGTTCGCCCACATCGCCGAGATGACCGGCAAGTCGGTCAGCTGGACGGCGTTGCTGTCGGGCCAGCCCCGCCAGGACTACCGCGAGGAGCTGCGCAAGGCCGCCGAGATCCAGGCCCGGGGCCTGAAGGTGTTCCCGCAGGTTGCGGTGCAGCCGGTCCAGTTCGAGATGAACTGGAAGGCCCCGTTCATCTACGAGGCGCTCAGCTGCTTCAAGCCGGTGTCCGCCGCCGATCTCGACGGGCGCAAGGCGCTCTACGCCGATCCCGACTGGCGTGACTCCTTCAAGGAGAAGGCCGGCAAGGGCGGCATCATCTACGACCGTTGGGCCCGCACCACCGTGTCGTGGTACCCGGCCGACACCTCCTTCGAGGGTCGCAACGTGCAGGAGCTCGCCGACCACCTCGGCAAGGACCCCGTCGACGTGATGATGGACATGGCCCTCGACGCCGAGCTCGACATGCGCATCACCCAGGACGTCATCAACTACGACCCCGACGACATCCAGGCGCTGCTGTCGGACCCCAACACCGTCATCGGCCTGTCCGACGCCGGGGCCCACGCCAGCCAGCTGTGCGACGCCAAGTACTCCACCGAGTTCCTGTCGACCTTCGTGCGGGGGCGTGAGGCGTTCACGCTCGAGGAAGGCGTGCACATGCTGACCCAGCGCCCGGCCGAGGTGTTCGGCATCACCGACCGCGGCACCCTCGAGGTCGGCAAGCCGGCCGACGTGGTGGTGTTCGACTCGGCCGAGGTCGGCCACCTCGGCAAGCGCCGGGTGTACGACCTGCCCGGCGGCGCCGACCGCATCATCTCCGACGCCAAGGGCATCAACGCCGTCGTCGTCAACGGCACCGTCATCCGCCACGAAGGCACCGACCAGGTCGCCCCCGGCGGCACCCTCCCCGGCGCCCTGCTGCGCAACGGTCACGCCTGAGCGGAGCGAGGGGGTGACCGTGGTGGCCGGGTGAGCGCCAGCGAACCGGGCCACCGATGGGGTCCCGGGGGCGCAGCCCCCGAACCGGCACGGTCACGCCTGAGCGGAGCGAGGGGGTGACCGTGGTGGCCGGGTGAGCGCCAGCGAACCGGGCCACCGATGGGGTCCCGGGGGCGCAGCCCCCGAACCGGCACGGTCACGCCTGAGCGG
>CAIXPF010000146.1 GCA_903921205.1 uncultured Acidimicrobiia bacterium
AACCATCCCGACCGCAGCAACCATCCCGACCGCAGCAACCATCCCGACCGCAGCAACCATCCCGACCGCAGCAACCATCCCGACCGCAGCAACCATCCCGACCGCGTCGATGGACCTCTCGACGCTCCCCCCGCCGGCGCCGACGGCCACACCGATCGGTACGCCGCCGGCGGTGACGGGCCTGCCCGAGCCACGACCGGCCATGGCGGGTGCCCGGTGGAGCCCGTCGGAGCCCGCGTTCCACGAACCGGTGCCGGTGCAGCCCGGCCGCCTGGCGGCATGGTGGTCCGACGCCCACCATGCGGTCCGCAGCGACGTCGCCCTGCACGGCCTGGCGTACCTCGGGGTCCTGCTCCTGCTGGCCGGGGTGACCGGGCTGATCGTGTTCTCCTTCGCCGATGTCGCACCGTGGGTGCGCTCGTTGACGGAGTCCCTGTTGCCGATGGCACTGTTCGGCTCGGCCTGGTACCTCGGCCGCCGGGGTGCTGCGGTGGTCGCAGCTGCGCTGGTGGTGCTCGGCGGTGCGATCACGCCGATCGTGGTCGCGGCGTCCCTCAGCGACGGCGCACCGATTCCGCCTGATCTGCACGGCCCTGCCCTGCCCCTCGTGCAGGGCCTCAGCGTGGCCCTCGTGGCCGTCGCGATGGCATTGGTGGTGCGCCGAACACCCAGCAGCGCCCTGCGGTACCTGGTGGCACCGGCACTGTGGCTCGCGGTCGGCCTCACGGTCGGGGTGACCCGGAGCCCGGCGCCGACCGGGTATGCCATCGCCCGGTTCGACGACCTGCAGCTCGCCGCCATGATCGCGGCGATCACCGCCACGGTGTGGGGGTGTTCGTCGCGGCGGTTGGCCACCGCGGTGCCGGTGCGCACCCTTGCCGTCGTGCGTTCGACCGGCCTGCTCGCCGCGGCTGCGCTCGGCCTGCTCGAGCTGCTGGTGGCGGGCCGCGCCGGATGGCCGGCAGCGGGCACCGCGGTGGTGGGCGTCAGCGCCGTGCTGCTGCTCGAGGCCGCCTCGCGCAACCTCCCGCCCGTCGCCGTCAACGCCGGTCAGCTGGCCACCGTCGTCGTCATCGCCGCTCGCTCGACCGCCCACGTCGAACCCCTCCCGGTGGCAGTGGCGACCGCCTGGGTGCTGCTCGGACTGGTCGAGTACCAGGGCCGTCGTCGACCGAGCATGCCGGCGTGCGTCGGTGGCCTGCTGCTGAGCGCAGCAGCGTTCCTGCTCACCATCACCGACTCGGCGTGGACGGTGGCCTGCTTCTCGGTGCTCACCGGATGGGCGTTGTGGCGCCACCGCGTGCCGGCCCCCTGGCTACCCCGGCAGGACCGCCACGGGGTGGTCGCCGCGTTGGCCGCATCGGTCGCCGTCGCGGCGGCCTGGACGCTGGTCGACCGGCAGGCCGCACTGATCGTCACCGCATCGCTCGTCCTGGCGGTGGCGACGCTCGGAAGGCTGTGGCGACCGGTACGCGACGACGACCTGTGGCGATGGTTCACCCCTGCGGCGGCGCTGGCGGTCTGCGCCGCCTCGGCGTGGTCGTGGGGCGACCTTCCGATGGCCGTTGCCGTCGCCGGCGCCTTGGCGGCGATGGCGATGGCCCTGAGCGCCGTGACCGTCGGGCCCCGGTTGTGGGCCACGGTCGCCCTCACCATCTGGTCGCTGGCCAACGCTGCTGCGGCACTGCACCTCGGCCGCGACCTGCAGGCCGAGCTGCTCGCCGGCGCAGCGCTGCTGGCGATCCTCGTCGCACTGGTCCTCGCCCGGCCGGTGTGCGTCACGGTGCTGGCGATCGGTCACGTCGTCGCAGCAGCAGCGCTGATGGTGCCGCTGTGGCCGGGCTGGGCCGCAGTCGGGGTGCTCGCTGCGGCCACCGCAGGCTGGCTGGCCGTGGCCGTGGCCGAGGAACGCGGCGGGGCGGTGCACCTGGATGCACTGCGCGCCGGTCTCGCGTCGCACGCCGCCGGCGTCGACGCACCCGTCCCCGCCGATGCCGACCCCGGCATCGACCATCTGGCCCTGCTGTTGAGCTTCGCCGGGCTCGAGGCGACGGTGCTGACCGCGGCGGACCTTACCGGTAGGGCCACGATCGGCGACCCGTGGGCGGCGGTCGTCGGCGCCGGTGTGGCGCTGTTCGGCGCGGCCCTCGTCCGTGTCGTGCCCTGGCGACGTGCCCGCCGTTCGGTCCTGGCCACGGTGACCGTGCTGAGCGTGTGGGTCACGGCGCTGATCGCCGTTGCCGAGATCGGGGCGGTCCGGTCGCGCTGGGAGCCCGTGCTCTGTCTCGGTGCGGGCCTGCTCGCCGTTGGCCTGATGACCGCACCACGTCCGACCCCGATCGGGTGGGCATGGTGGCTGAACGTCGCGTTCCTCGTCGGGTTCCTTGCCGACCGGGCAGGGATCGAGCGCAACCGGATCGAGCTGGTGATCGCCGCCTGGGGTGCGCTGGTGCTGGTCGGGGCGCTGGGGGTCAACCGGAGCCGGCACGGCGCGCGGTCACCGGGCACGTACCCGACTGACCGGTTGCTGCTGCCGCCGATCGTGCAGGGCGCGGTGGCGTTCGTGTGCGGCGGTGTCCTGGGTCTCGCCGATGTCGACCCGCACGTGGCCGGCTGGACGGCTGCCGCGATGGCTGCGGTGGTGTTGGTGGTCGCACTGCTGCTGCCGCTGGCCGTCCTCGTCGCCGGGGCCGAGCTGTTGGCCACCGCGGCGTATGTGCTCCTCGCCCCGTGGCAGCCCGCCGAGCGCCCGTGGACCCTCGTCCCCGTGGTGCTGGCCCTGCTGCTCGTCGCCCTTGCCACCCGACGCGACGGACCGGCCTCGGTGACCCGCTGGGATCTCCCGTCGTTCCTCGTCGCCCACGCGGTGGCCCTGGGCGCTCTGGCCGTCGCACCGGCCACGGCGTCGATCGTGCCCACCTACGGTGCCCTCGCCGCCGTGGCCCTGGCCGTCGCGATCGTGTTGCGGCGCCCGCACTGGGCCGCAGCGGGCGCGGTGCTGCTGCTGGTGACCGGGATCGACGCCGGACGGGGCTGGTTGGCGCTGGTCCTGCTGCTCGAGGGCGCGGTCTTCACCGCAGGGGCCCTGCGGGTCCAGCGGGACGTGCTGCGCTGGGCGCTCGGCGGGCTCGGCGCAGCGGCACTGATCGGGGCGTGGTTCGACCTCGCCGCCTGGCTGCAGTGGTCCGCGCCCACCGTCTACTTCGCCACGGTCCCCGCGGCCCTGGTGCTCGCGGTCGGCGCCGCGGTCCTGCTGCGGCGGGGCACCGGGCCGCTGCAGATCGCCGTGGTGTGGACCGTCGGCGGCACGCTCACCGCCGGCGGCACCGTCCTCACGTTGCTGGCCGAGGTCGAACGCCGCCCCGGCGGCCTGGTCCTCGGCGCCGCGGTCCTGGGCCTCGCCGCGGTCTCGGCGATCCTCACCCCGAGGCTCACCCTGCTGCGCTGGGCCACCCCGGAGCTGCTCGCCGGTGCTGCGCTCCCGGCCGCCTGGGCGGTCGAGCTCGACCCGGCCGTGATGGTGCTCCTCGCGATCGCCGCGGCCCTCTCGACGTTGATCGCCGCCGTCGTCGGCCGGGCCCGCCGGCCCGCCGCCACCTGGCCGCGGCCCGCTGCGGCCTACGCCGTGACCACGCAGCTGTTCGGCCTGGTCGCCGCTGTCGGCCTGCTGCCCCAACGCCACGTGCTCATCGCCGCCCTGCTGGCCGCGTCGGCCGAGCTGGTCGCCCTGGCCATCGTCACCGACCTGCCGAGGCTGCACCTGCCGGCGCCGGTGCTGGCGTGCGCCGCCTGGCTCGTCTACGCCGCAGACGCCCTTCGCGGAGACGCCAACTGGTTCACCGTTCCGATCGGCCTCACGCTGCTGGTCGTGGTCGCCCTGGTCCGTTGGATCCGTCGGGCCCGCGCCCTCAACGCCTCCGCACCCGAGATCGTCCTGCTCGAGTTCGTCGGGATGGCGTTGCTCGTCGGCGCTGCGCTCGCCAGTACCTTGGCCGGCCGGCTGTGGTACGCCGTGCTGGCGATCGCGGTCGGCATGGCGATAACCGCATGGGGAACCATGACCCGCGTCGTGTGGCGGGCCGCGTTCGGGGCCGGAGCGGTCGTGGTCGCCACGGTGGCGGTCATCGGCGTGCCCCTGGCGCGACAGGCCGACCGTCAGGGGCCGGGCCTGTGGATCGCCATCAGCGCGGTGGGCCTCACCGCGATCGTGGTGGCGGTGGCGATCGAGTCGAGCCGGGACCGCTTGCGCCTGCTCGCCCACCGGCTCGACGAGATGACCGCCGACTGGGAGCGGCTCACCACAACCCGGCCACCGGAGCACCGATCCGCCGACGACAGCGGGGCCGTCACGCCGGGAACACCGGCCACCCCGCCACCACAGACACCACCGGCCGCCACGCCACTACCGCCCCCGATCGCACCACCCGGCACCGCCTGACGGGCCTGTTACGGTGACGCCATGGCCCGCTTGAAGTTCGGCGCATTCCTGGCACCCCACCATCCGGTCGGCGAGCACCCGATGCTGCAGTTCCGGCGCGACATCGAGTTCGCCGCCCACCTCGACCGGCTCGGCTTCGACGAGTTCTGGTGCGGCGAACACCATTCGTCCGGCTGGGAGATGATCGCGTCGCCGGAGATGATGCTGGCGGCCGCAGCCGAACACACCTCGCGCATACGGCTCGGTACGGGCGTGATCTCGCTGCCCTACCATCACCCGTTCAACGTGGCCCAACGCATCGTGCAGCTCGACCACATGTCCGGCGGACGGGTGATCTTCGGTTCCGGCCCCGGTGCGCTGCCCTCCGACGCCCATACCCTCGGTATCGACCCGATGACCCAGCGCGACCGCCAGGACGAGGCCATCGGGGTCATCACCCGGCTGCTGGCCGGCGAGCCCCGCTTCAGCCACGAGTCGGACTGGTTCACCCTGCGCGACGCCCGCCTGCAGCTGCTGCCGTTGCAGGAGACGGTGCCCCAGGCCGTGGCGTCGATGGTCAGCCCTTCCGGCATGACGTTGGCCGGCAAGTACGGCATGGGGGTGCTCTCGATCGGTTCGATGGCCGGCGACGGCATCCTGGCGCTGCCCACCCAGTGGGGCTTCGCCGAGACCGCCGCGGCGCAACACGGCCGCACCATGGACCGTTCGTCGTGGCGGGTGCTGATGTCGTGGCATCTGGCCGAGACCCGCGAGCAGGCCCGCGCCGAAGCCCGCCACGGCCTGCAACGCTGGCACAACGAGTACATCGTCGACACCCTCCGCCGGCCCGGCGCAGTGCGCTTCGAGGACCCCGACGAGGCCCTCGAGTCGGTGTGCCGCGGCACCATCACCTCGGCCACCACCCAGGCCGCCGTCGTGGGCACACCCGACGACCTGGTGTCGTTCATCCGTACCATGCAGCAGAACACCGGCGGGTTCGGCGTGGCCATCGGCTTCGCCCACGACTGGGCCAGCCGCGAGGCCACCCTGCGCAGCTGGGAGCTCGTCGCCCGTTACGTCGTGCCCGAGCTCAACGGCTACGTCGCCTCGCTACGCGAGAACATGGAGTTCGTCCGCACCCATCGCGACGCCTTCGACCGGGCGCAGCAGGCGGTCCTGTCGAAGATCGCCGCCGACCCGGACGCCGCGGCCGCGTTCGCCCGGACCCAGGAGCGGGCCGCGGGCCGATCGCCGGCCGCGGACTGATCGGCACGCGTTCAACGCGGTCAACGCCGGTCGTCGCCTTCCGTGCCGCCGAGGCCGCGCCAGACGAATGCGGCGGTGCGCTCGGGCCAGGTCCGGGGGATGCGCCGGCCGGTCAGGTGCAAGGCGTAGAAGATCCCGGTGCACGCCGCAACGGCGCGGTCGAGGTCTGCGTCGGTGGCGAGCAGGCCGGCGGCGGCGGCCCGGCCGAGGATGTGGCGCAGCCGGCGGCGCCGGGGGGCGACGATCCGTTCCCGGTACAGCGCCCGCAGCTCGGCGTCGGTGCCGTCCTGCAGCATCGAGCCGACCATGCTGATGCCGTTGGGCCGGGTCACCCCGACATGGAACGCACGCAGCTCGGTCACGAGATCGGCGTAGGGATCGTCGGTGTCGGGCCGATCGTCGGCGCGCGACAGTCCCGCGATGGCCGCGGTGGCGAGATCGGCCTTCGTCGGCCAGCGTCGGTACAGCGCCTGGCGGCTGGTGCCGGCCTCCCTGGCCACCGCCACCACCGACATGGCGTCGTACCCACTGGCCGCGAGGTGCCGTCGGGCGACCTCGAGCACGGATGCATCGATGTCGGGATCACGCGGACGACCGACCGCCATCTCGGAGTTGGGCACGTCCTGAGCGTACCGGGCCGGGCGGGGCGGGCGGGGCGGCCCCGACCCGGTCGCACCCCGTTTCCAGGTAACGTTACAGACCTGTAGTGGAACAGTGACGAGGAGGGCGAGATGCGGATCGCAGTGATCGGCTCGGGCAACGTGGGGCGCACCCTGGCGGCAGGCTTCGCCTCCCGGGGCCATGACACGGTGCTGGCCAGCCGGAACCCCCGGAGCGACGAGCTGGTGTCGTGGTCGGCATCGACCGGGGTGGCCACCGCCGAGCCCGAAGCGGCTGCGGCGGCGGCCGAGGTGGTGGTGCTGGCCACCGCCTGGGGCGGCGTGGGCGAGGCACTGGCTCTGGCCGGCGAGGCGAACGTGGCGGGCAAGGTGCTCATCGACGTCACCAACCCGCTGCGCTTCACCGACCGGCTCGAGCTGGCCGTCGGCCACGACGACTCGGGTGGTGAGACCGTCCAGCGGCTGGCACCCGGCGCCCGGGTGGTGAAAGCGTTCAACACCGTCGGCTTCGAGCTGATGGTCGACCCTGGCGTCGGCGGCGGTCCACCCACGATGTTCGTCGCCGGCGACGACGCCGCGGCGAAGGCGGTGACCGCGACGCTGGCCGCCGAGCTGGGTTGGGCGGTGCACGACTGCGGCGATCTCCGGGCGGCGCGTCTGACCGAGCCGCTGGCCATGCTGTGGATCGAGCACGCCATCCGTACCGGCCAACGCACGCATGCGTTCCGGCTGCTGGGGGCGCCCGATGTGGCCACCGCCACCACCGAGGGCGGCGCTTCGTGAACTTCGCCCTGCATTTCGCCAACCTGGTGTGTCCCGGCCCCGACGAGGCCGTACGGCTGGCCCGGGCGGCCGAGGCCGCAGGGTTCGAGTCGATGCTGACCGTCGAGCACGTCGTGTGGCCCACCCACTACGACAGCGTGTACCCCTACTCCCCCTCCGGGCGGCTGCCGGGCGGTCCGGACACCCCGCTGCCCGACCCACTCATCTGGATGGCCCACGTCGCGGCGTGCACCACGACGTTGCGTTTCGTCACCGGGGTCCTGGTGCTCCCCCAGCGCAACCCGTTGATCGTGGCCAAGCAGGTCGCCACCCTCGACGCCATGTCCGGGGGCCGGATCGAGCTCGGCGTCGGTGTCGGCTGGTTGCGCGAGGAGTTCGACGCCCTCGGGGTGCCGTTCTCGGAACGGGGTTCCCGTACCGATGAGTATCTCGAGGCGATCCGTGCCCTGTGGGAGGGCGACGACGTCGGCTATGCCGGCCGGCACGTCCGCTTCCGCGGGATGAGCTGCAACCCCAAGCCGGTGCAGCGCCCGTTGCCGATCATCGTCGGCGGGCATGCGCCGGCCGCGGCCCGCCGGGCCGGCCGTCTCGGTGACGGCTTCTTCCCCGCGACCGGTGCGGCGGGGGATCTCGTGCCGCTCTTCGACGAGGTCCGTCGCGCCGCCGAAGCGGCCGGGCGCGATCCGCAGGCGCTGCGGTTCATGGCCGGCTGCCCCGATGCGCTCGGCGAGGAGCCGTTCCCGGCCCTCGAACAGCTCGCCACCGCCGGGGTGAGCCGGGTGGTGCTGCCGGCCCATGCCTTCGCCGCCGACCCCGACGAGCTGCTCGGCCGGTTCGGCGAACGGGTCATCGCCGCGCTCCGCTGAGCGGCCGGGACCTGACCGCAGACGCCCGTAGGCTGCAGCCATGTCCGACACGCTGCGCCTCGACGCCGTTCTCGAGCCCCGCGGTCCCGCCGGGGCGATCGTGCTCGCCGATGAGCAGGTGGCAACGATCAGCGGGGGGCGTGCAGCCTTCCCGGTGATCGTCGAGATCAACGGCACCGTCCTGCGACTGCGGGTGGCCCGGATGAAGGGCGAGAACCTGATCGGCCTCTCCAAGGCCGCACGCCAGGAGGCCGGGGTCGAGATCGGCGGCACCTACCCCGTGGCCATCAGCGCCGACGCCGGCGAGCGGACCGTTGAGGTCCCCGAGGACCTCGCCACGGCCCTGCAGGCCGATCCCACGGTCGACGCCGCCTTCGCCGCCCTGGCCTACTCCCACCGTAAGGAATACGTCCGCTGGGTCACCGAGGCCAAACGCCCCGCCACGCGGGCCGAGCGCATCGCCACCACCGTGACCATGGTCCGAGACGGCCGCACCCGCTGACGCCGGGGGCGTCCTCGCTCATCGACCCTCCGGTTCGCCCACCTTCGGTGGTGTCGCGAGCAGGGCCTGGCTGAACAGTTCGACGGTGATCAAGGTCAAGGCGGTGGCGACACAGACCGGGCTGAGCCAACCGAACAGCAGGGCCCGCCTGCCGTGTCCGGAATCGAGGCTCAGGAACTGGATGGCGGTGAGCGGTACCGCGGCCATCGCCAGCGCGAAGCCGACCGACCAGTCGGGTGGATCCGCGGCCTCGGTCGCCTGCGGAGCTGCCGCATCGTTCCGCCGTCGCCGGGCTCGACCGCGCTGCACGACCAGGCCGATGCCTGCGCCCAGCGCGTAGGCCGACCACATCCCACCGACGAGCGGGTAGAGGCTGCTCTGCCAGATGCCGAACAGCGTGGCGACGGCCAGGGCGGTCGGCGTCATGATGCGGCCGGGGAGCCGGCGGTGAACCCGCACCACGTCGGCGCGCAGGACCAGACCGATGACGGTGAGCACGGCGGCCGAGGCGAGCCAGACGCCGAGACCCCAGGCGGGCGAGAGCCCCCAACTGAAGGCAGCGGTGAGGACGTTCCACCCTGCGGCGAACGCCGACATACTCGCTGCGACACACCAGGCCAGCAGGACCCACGGGGTCCACGCTCTGCGATCCCCGCCGGCCGCGCGCAGTCCCACCGACACCACGACGGCCACCCCGGCGAGCACCGCCACCAGCGGACCGGCCACGGGGAACTGGTTGGTGTCGGCACAGCGGCCGCAGTCGCCCACCAGCCACGTGCCCCCGCCGTAGACGTCCTCGGCGGCCCCTCGCCCCGCCACCAGGTCGGTTCCGTCCAGTTGCTCGCCCTGCCCTACCCCGGACTTCACGCCGAACCACGGCAGACCGACGCTCGAGACCATGACCCCGGCCGCCACGAGTGCCGCCAGACGAGCCAGACGGCGGCGTGTGACGGTCAGGCTGACGGCCCGAGCACCGAGCAACGCCGCGGGGACGATCGCGGCAAGCACCCCTGCAGCGAGTAGCAGGCCCATCTCAACGGATCGACAGCCGGCGCCGCGGCAGCGGTGAGGACCACTGGCTCGACACCGGGGCCGACAGGGGTGACATGGGTCGACTCTGCCTCGCGTAGCACGGGTTGCCCAGGGGCGAATGGCACGGCATGGGACGCAACGGACCCGACCGCCGCTCACGGCCACCGAGGGCGCCGAGTTTCGCTGTCACACCCCATCCGTAGTGTGCATCGTGTCGAAACCGACCGATCCGTGGAGGGGCCGGATGGAGATCATCGAGATCGAACTGACCGAACCGGCCGATGGTCGCTGGGCATGGCGGGCCACCCAGGTCCGTCGTCACGGCACCGACCGCCTGGGCCTCGACGGCCTGGCCCGGGGCGACCGCCTCGTGGTCGAGGTCCGCTCGCACGGCCTGAGCTGGACGGTGCAACGGATGCTGCGCCATCCCACACACGTCCGTGCCGCAACTTCCCGTCCTCGGGCCTGCGCTCCCCGAGCGGCTGCTCGCCCTGCGACGGCACCGGTCGCCGGCGACGTGCTGCTGCGCCGGGTGCGCTTCAGCAGCGACAACGGTGAGGACCGTGCCAGCAAGCTCCGCCCGTGCGTCGTGGTCGAGGTGGTCGGTCACGAGATGCGGGTTCGGCCCATCCACGGGTCCAACTCGTTCATCCGGCGCGAGGGCATGGGCCGCCGCCTGGTCGACTGGGCCGCCGCCGGGCTGCGCAAGCCCAGCGTGGTGTCCGCAACCGACCTGTGGGTACCCGTCAGCGGGCCCCGGCCCATCGGTCGTCTCGGCAACGCCGACCGTCGCCGCATCCTGCCCGAAGCCGAGGACCGACCGGCGGCGGCCGTCACCGCTGTGGCCTGAGCTGCAGGGGCAGCGGGCTCGCCGGTCCGGACGCGACCGTGCCCCGCCCGGACCAGCCGGACGGGGCACGAATCGGTGCTCCTGGTGGAGGCGAGCCGGTTCAGCTCAGCTCGAGCGCCGGGTAGCCGTCGGCGGTGGCCCGGTCGATGACCGTGGTGTAGCGCGGGGCACCACCGAAGTAGGCCTGGTAGCGGACCCGGCCGTCGTTGTGACCCTCGACGTTGGAGTTGTAGCCGGTGAACCAACCCTTGGAACGACGGAACAGCATCCGCTCATGGGCCCGCTGCACCTCGGCCACCCACTTCTCCTCGGCATCGGCCTGCGGCTCGACCCGGGTGTGGCCACCCTCGCGTACGTGGTCCAGCAGGGCGGTCACCCAGTTGACCCCGGTCTCGATGGCCCGCGGGAAGTTCGTCGAACCGGACACCGACTGCGGTCCGGCCACCATCAGCAGGTTGGGGAACCCATGGCAGAGCACACCGAGGTAGGTGGTCGGGCTGTCCTTCCACTTGTCACGCAGCGACACACCCCCGACGCCGCGGATGTCGATGCGGTCGTACCCGCCGGTGATGGCATCGAAGCCGGTGGCGTACACGATCACGTCGAGGTCGTGGTGGCCGGCCGTGGTCTCGATGCCGGTCTCGTCGAAGCGCACGATCGGCGTCTCCGCCAGCGACACCAACTCCACGTTGTCGCGGTTGTAGGCCTCGAAGTAGTTCGTCTCCAACGGCAGACGCTGCAGGCCGAACCCGTGGTCACGGGGGATCAGCTTCTCGGCCACCACCGGGTCGTTCACCCGGGCCCGGATACGGTCGGCGATGTAGTCCGACACCTCCTGGTTGGCCTTCTCGTCGAAGAAGATCTCGGCGTAGTTGCAGCCCAGGATGGCGAAGCCGGGCTGGTCGTACAGCTCGTCCCACAACGCCCGGCGCTCTTCGGGGGTGGCGTCCCAGAAGCCCCAGCGCGGCATGTGCTCGAAGCCGTTGGGCGACGCCGAACAGTTGGTGAAGATCTCGTCGTAACGAGCCCGGATCTGCGCCATCTCCTCGTCGGAGATCGGCCCGTTGCGCAGCGGCTTGCTCCAGTTCGGCCGCCGCTGGAACACGGTGAGATGGCCGACCTTGTCGGCGATGTCGGCGATCACCTGGATACCGGTGGCCCCGGTCCCGATGACCCCGACCCGCAGGCCGCTGAGGTCGAGCGGCTCCTTCGGCCACGCCCAGGTGTGGAACGCCCGGCCCCCGAAACGGTCCATGCCCTCGTACTTCGGCGTCGTCGGGATCGACAGCGGCCCGATGCTGGTGATCACGAACCGGGCGGTGTAGGTCGTGCCGTCCGCCAGCTGCAGGGTCCAGGTCCGGCTGTCCTCGTCCCAGACCATCGACTGCACCCGGGCGTTGAACACCATGTGGCTGCGGAGGTCGAACTTGTCGGCCACGAAGTTGAGGTAACGGAGGTTCTCGGGCTGGCCGGAGAACCGCTCCTTCCAGTGCCACTCGTCGAGCACCTCACGCGAGAACGAGTAGCCGTAGGTGTAGCTCTCCGAGTCGAACCGGGCACCCGGGTACCGGTTGCGGTACCAGGTTCCGCCGAGGTCGTCGTCGCCCTCCAACACGATGGCATCGATGCCCCGGTCGATCAGGCACTTGATCTGATAGATGCCGGACACCCCGGCGCCGAGCACCACAACCTCGTGGTGACGGTTTGTCACGTCGCTCATCGTCCTCGCTCGCTCCTGGTCGGGATAGGGCCGCCATGGGCCCGGCGGCGAACCGCCGCACCCTCCCACGGTAGGCCACTGCGTCGTCGTCGGCCATCACCGACCCGTCACGATGGGTTCGACCCGGCCGACCCACGACGACCCGGCGAAACCGATCGTCCGGGAGATCGTCGCCGCCCCGGTGCGAGGAGGCACTTCGGCCGTCACCCCGAGCGGGCCGGCCCGGACCGCCTCGTCGACCGGGGGCCATCAGCTCGGCCGGAGCCGGACGCCGGGCCCACGGTCAACCGTTCACGCCGGGGCCGGCTGGGCGCCGCGCTGCAGCGCACCGGGCAGGGCGCCGGTCGGCTCGCTGTGCTCGAAGGTGACCGTGCCGCGCTTGACGGTGGCGACGTAGCCCGACGGCTTCTGCATGAGCCGCTTGCCGCCCGCAGGCAGGTCGTAGATCATGCGCGGTGCCGGCAGCGACAGGTTGTCGAAGTCGATCAGGTTGAGATCGGCGAGGTAGCCGGGAGCGAGCACCCCACGGTCGTGCCAGCCGATGTGACGGGCGGTGTCATGGGTCTGGCGGCGGACCACGAACTCGAGCGGCAGCTGCTCGCCACGGGTGCGGTCACGGCACCAGTGGGTCAGCAGGAACGTCGGGAACGACGCGTCGCAGATGAAGCTGACGTGGGCGCCGCCGTCGGACAGACCGGGCACCACCCGGTCGTGCAGCAGCATCTCACGGGCGGCGTCCATCGAGCCGCCGGCGTAGTTGGCGAGCGGGAAGTACAGCAGCTCCTCGCCATTGCGTTCGAGCAGCGCGTCGTACACCAGCTCGAAGGCATCCGCGCCGGTACGGCGCGCCTCGGCACCGAGGGACGCCTCGGGGGCCGGTTCGTAGTCGGCCGGGCTGCCCAGGCGGAACACCTTGTCCATGTTGCCCCGGGCCATGTGGAAAAAGCCGCCGCGCACCTCGCGGGCCTCCGCCAGCAGCGTGCGCCGCAGCTCCGGATCGGCCAGACGCCGGGCCCGTTCGGCCAGCGGCAGGCTCGCCAGCCCCAGGCTGCGGTAGGTGGCGCACTTGATCAGCGGGTTCATGGTGGTCTCGAGCCCGACCAGGAAGCTGACCGAGCGGGGCGCACACTGGGCCTTGAAGTCGAGCCCTTCGGCCGCGGCGGCCGAGATCCGCTCGAGCACCTGCCGCCAGCGGTCGGGGGCCTGCTCGGCCTGGATCAACGAGACCGAAACCGGCCGCCCACCGGATCGGATGGCGGCGGCCTTCATCAGGCCCAGTTCGGCGTCGAGGTCCTTGAAGTCGGACACGAACTGCATGACGCCCTTGCCGGTGACGGCGAACACCTCGGCGATGCCGAGGATCTCGGCCTCCTCGGCGGTGAGGGTGCCGATCTTCTGGCCGTCACGGCTGCGATGGTTCACCGACCGGGACGTGGCGAAGCCCATGGCCCCGGCGTCGAGGCCTTCGGCCACCAGGCGGGCCATCTCGCCGATCTCGGCCTCGGTGGGCACCTCGCGGTAGTTGGCCCCACGCTCACCCATCACGAACGCCCGCAGCGCCGAGTGGGGGATCTGCGAACCGAGATCGACGGTGTACTGCCGGCGGGCGAGTGCGTCGAGGTACTCGGGGTAGGTCTCCCAGTCCCAGGTCAGGCCCTCGTGCAGGGCGGTACCGGGGATGTCCTCGACGCCTTCCATGAGCGCAATGAGGAATTCGTGCTCATCGGCGCCGCCACGGGCCGGGGCGAAGCCCACCCCGCAGTTGCCGAACACCACCGAGGTCACGCCGTGCAGCGAGGACGGGGCGAGCTGGCTGTCCCAGGACACCTGACCGTCGTAGTGGGTGTGGATGTCCACCCAGCCCGGCGTCACCAGCAGACCGTCGGCGTCGAGCTCGCGACGACCGGTCCCCTCCACCCGGCCGACGGCGGTGATGCGGTCGCCGTCGACGGCGATGTCGGCCGAGCGGCGCTCGACACCGGTCCCGTCCACGACGGTTCCACCACGAATGACGAGGTCATGAGCCATGTCTGTCCCCCCGGGGATGCAGGTTGCCTGGCGGTCACCGTACACCTCCGCACGGTCGGTGATCGGCCTGTTCGACGGCGGCTCGGCCCGGCCGGCGGCCGGACCCGCCCGGCAGCGGCCCGGCGGACCGGACCACCCGTCCGGGCACCCGCATCGTCGACGGATCGAGACGATTCGACGTCGATTCGCTGCGAACGGCGTAGACCCCGCTCGGGCGGTGACGTGATAGGGGTCACATCACGGAACCAACGAACCGCGGGCAGGGACTGGACGACGAACCGTGACCGTTCCGCCGGAACGGTCGAGACTGCTCCGAGGTAAAGAACATGATCCGGAAGACGTGTGGAGTGCTCGTGCTCGGGCTCGTGGCACTGGGGCTGTCAGGTCCCGGCGCCGCCGCTCATGTCACCGTGAACCCCTCGCAGGCCACTGCCGGCAGCTACGCCAAGCTCGCCTTCCGCGTGCCGAACGAGCGGGCCGACGCCTCGACGATCAAACTCGAGGTGCAGTTCCCGGCCGATGCCCCGATGGCGTCGGTGAGCATCAAGCCGACACCGGGCTGGACCGCCACCATCATCAAGCGCACGCCGGCACCCCCGGCCACCACGGCGAACGGGAACGCCATGACCGAAGCGATCGACACGGTGTCTTGGTCGGGTGGCGCCATCAGGCCCGGGGAGTTCCAGGAGTTCGAGATCTCCCTCGGCCCGCTGCCCAAGAACGTGGCGGCGATGCCGTTCCGGGCCCTGCAGACCTACGACAACGGCGAGGTCGTCCGCTGGGTCGAGGACCGGGTGACCGGTCAGCCGGAACCGGCGAAGCCGGCCCCGGTACTGCAACTCGTCGCCGCCGAGGCCAGCACCACGACCACGGCGAGCGCCGCAGCGCCGACGACCACCGGCGCCGCCGACGACGGAGGGTCGGCCACCGACTCGCCGCCGGAGCAGGCCCCCGTGTCCGACACGACGGCCCGCACGCTCGGAGCGATCGGGCTCGTCGCCGGGGTGATCGGCCTGGTCGTCGGTGTCGTCGCCCTCGGCCGGCGCCGGCCGGGGGCCTGAGGGGCGCGATGGCCCGCCGGAACGGGTCAGCCGGTAGTGTACGCCCCGGTGCAGCACGCGAAGCCGACAGCAACGGCGCTCGACGCGACGGCCGCCGCCGGGCGGGACCGGTGACCGACCACGGCTGCGATACCTGGCAGGAGGCGATCTCTGCCGCTGCCGACGGGGCGGCCGCCGGGGTCGATCTCCGGTTGGTCGAGGCCCACCTGCGCCGGTGCCCGGCCTGCCGGACGTTCGCCGACGCCATCGACGAGCAACGGCTGGTCGCTCACGCAATCGGCCGCTCGCCAGGCCTGTCGAGCGGCGAGATCACCGCCGCGGTGGCCCGGGACGATCGCACCCGCGTCCCCGCCGTGCTGCGGATCGGTCTGGTGCTGGTCGCTGCGCACCTCACCGTGCTCGCCGCCATCGATCTCATCGCCCCCGAGGGCCATGAGGCCCGCCATGTGGGGTCGTTCTCGCTGGCCTATGCCATCGCCCTGCTCGTGGTGGCACTGCGCCCCGCCAGGGCCCGAACCGTGCTGCCGGTGGCGGTTGTCGTGGCCGCCGCGCTGGCCATCACCGCCGTGGTCGATACCGTACGGGGAAGTACGCAATGGCTGACGGAGCTCCGCCATGTGCCGGAGATCGCCGGTGTCGTGCTGGTCTGGGCGCTGTGCCGACGCATCGCACCGCCGGCCCCCCGGCCGACCCGGAGCCCCTCGCAGGTACCCGGCGTCCGGCGTTAGGCGATCCGGTCATCCGCTCGTACCTGCGCCGCCAGCTGGACCCTCGCCCGCGATACCCGCGAGCGGATCGTTCCCACCGGACAGTCGCACGTCTGCGCCGCCTCGTCGTAGGACAGCCCGACGAGCTGGGTCAACACGAACGCCTCCCGTAGCTCGCTGCTCAACCCTGCGAGCAGGGACGCGAGCTCGGCCGGGCTCGTCGGGCCGGGCACCGCGTCCTCATGGCGGCCGGCCCGGAAGCGGTCGACGGCCTGACGCCTGCGGACCCGGCGCCGCACCTCGGTGGCACAGGTGTTGCGGGCGATGGCGAGCACCCACGGCAAAAAGGACGCCGCCTCGCCCCGGAATCCGGGTAACGAACGAAACACCCGCAGGTAGGTCTCCTGCACGAGGTCGTCGACGTCGTCGCCCGATCCGAGCGTCCGACAGACCAGGGCGACCTGTGCCCGGGTGTGGCGCACGAGCTCCTCGACAGCCCGGTTGTCGCCATTGACGGCACCATCGATCAGCAACAGGAGCGAGGGGGTCACGGCCCCATCGTCGCACGCACACCAACGCAGACCGCCACCGGTACGTGCTGGAGGGACTTCATCACCACCGCAGGCTGGTACTGCGGGCCGCGTTCCCCCCAGGCCGGTGCCAGGTCGGGGAACCGCCGGGCCAGGCGGGGCAGGGCCACGGCCATCTCGAGACGGGCCAAGGCCGCGCCGACGCAGAAGTGGGCGCCGTGCCCGAACGCCACATGGCCGACCGGACGACGTCCGAGGTCGAGCCGGTCGGGTTCGGCGAACACCGCCGGGTCGCGGTTGGCGGCGGCGATCGCCGCGAACACCGCCTGGCCGCGCTCGAGTCGGTGGCCGCCCCGGGTGTGGTCGGTGAGCACGTAGCGGACCTGCACCTTGGCCGGAGGCTCGAAGCGCAGCAGTTCCTCCACTGCGTCCACGGGCTCGACCGGGTCGACGGTCTCGACCGTGTCGACCGCCGCGTCGGGGCGCAGCCGGGCCAGCTGATCCGGGTGCTCGAGCAACGCCACCAGGGCGTTGCCGAGCGCGTTGGTGGTCGTCTCGTGGCCGGCGAACAGCAGCAGCGTCGCAGCGCCCACCACTTCGTCGGCGGCCAGCTCACCGCGACGCTCGGCATCGACCAACGCCGAGATCAGGTCCTCGGACGGCTCACGCCGCCGGCGAGCCACCAGCGCCTCGAAATAGGCGATCAGCTCGGCGGTGGCCTGCGCCGCAGCGGCGGCCTGGTCGGGATGCGCCACCCCGAGCACGAACAGCCCGAGCTGGTCGGACCAACCCTGCAGTGCTGCGGCATCGGTACGGTCGACCCCGAGCAGCTCGGCGATCATCACCGCCGGCAGCGGCGCGAACAGCGCCTGGTGCACGTCGATCACCGTGCTCCCGACGTCCGCACCGCCGCCGACAGGAACGGCGGCCGCCACGGCATCGTCGAGCAACTGGTCCACCAGCCCGGCGCAGAACGCACGCAACCGTTCCACCCGGCGAGGGGTGAACGACCGGCCCACCGGAGCCCGCAACCGGCGATGCACGTCGCCGTCGTTGAACAGCATCCAGCTGCGCAGATGGTCCCGCGTGGCCACCGACGCGTCGCGCCGGGCATCGCCGAGCCTGCGATCGAGCGGGCTGATCCGATCGGCGCTCAGCAGCGGCGACGTGAGGGCGTCGACCACGTCGGCGTGCCCGGTGAGGATCCACGCCCGGTGCCGCTCGCTCCACCACACCGGGTCCTGGTCGCGCAGTGTGGCGAAGGCGCCGGCAGGGTCACGCGTCGCCGCTGCGCTGGTGAGGTCGGCGGCGTCGGCGAGGTCCATCGGCGGTGTCAGACCGCGCCGCGGGCGCGCAGGGCGGCAATGGCCTCGCCGTCGCGGCCGAGCTCGGCGAGCAGGGCGTCGGTGTCGGCGCCGATGGCGGGGCTGCCGTGGCGGACCCGTGTCGGGGTACGGCTGAACTTCACCGCCGGGCCGGTGAGCGGGGCCACCGAGCCGTCCTCGAGCACGGTGTCCTGCAGCATGTCCCGCTCGAGCACATGGGGGTTGCGGGCGGCATCCTCGTAGGACTCGACCTTGGCCACCGCCACGCCCGCCGCGCCGAGCCGGGCCACCACCTCGTCGACGGGATGGCGGATCGACCAGTCGCTGACCGCAGCGTTCACCGCCACCCGGTTGGCGCACCGCTCGGCATTGGTGGCGAAGCCCGGGGCATCGGTGAGCTCCGGGCGGCCCATGACCTCGCACAGCTTGGCCCAGTGCGCATCGAGGGCGACGGCGAGGAACATGAACCCCCCGTCGCAGGCGTAGGTGTTGACCGGACAGGTGATGGTGACCTCGCTGCCCATGCGCGGGGTGGGGTCACCCATCGCCGCCAGGGTCAGGTACCCGTTCGACTGGAACAGCACGGCGTCGAGCAGCGAGGCATCCACATGCTGTCCCTCGCCGGTGCGGTCGCGATGGTGCAACGCCGCCATGGCCCCGATGGCACCGTGCAGGCCGGCGAGGTCGTCACAGAGGTAGGTCGGACCCTTGCTCGGCGCACCATCGGCGGGACCGTTGAGCGCCATCCAGCCCGACGCCGCCTGGGCGATGGGGTCGTAGCCCGCCCGGTGCGACTCGGGCCCGAACTGGCCCCATCCGGAGATCGACACGTAGACGATGTCCTCCTTGACCGCCCGGCACTGCTCGTAGCCGACACCCCAACGGGCCAGGGTGCCGGGCAGGAAGTTCTCGACCACGATGTCGCTGACCGCCACCAAGTCCAGGAAGACCTCGATCGCCTCGGGCAGCCGCAGGTCGAGCGACAGCGAGCGCTTGTTCCGGTTCGCCGCCTGGTTGAGGAAGGCCAGCGACGTGCCCGGCACCTTCACCGGCATGTGCCGGCTCATCTCTCCCGTGGGCATCTCGCACTTGATGACCTCGGCCCCGAGGTCGGCGAGGATGCAGCCCGCCATCGGGCCGGCCCAACTGGTGGTCGCCTCGAGCACCCGCACCCCGGCCATCGGGCCGGGTAGATCGGTTCGGGCGTTGCGATAGAACTCAGCCTTGTCCACGCGCCGCATACTGCCACGAACGGCGCTCGGTCCGGCGGCCGTTCGACAACCCCGATCCGTACCATTCCAGATGGTACGGATCGGGCCGAACCCGACGATCAGCGCCGGATGGCGACGCCGGCGCTCGGCGACGGCAGCAGCGCCGCGCCATCTGCTCCCGCCAGGTCCGCCGCCGGCAGGTCGGCCCGGCCGGCGACGCCGGAGTCTGCCTCCGCCGCACTCAGACCGGTCGAGGTGGCCATGAACTGACGGAACGAGCCGGAGACCGGGGCGGAGGCCAGGGTGAAGACCGGCCGGGGCACACCGTTGACGAAGGAGGTCGAGATGTAGTCGCCGACCATGCGGCCCTGCGAGGTGCTCGGCAGCCACGACAGCGCCATCGGCCCGCCGAGGGTGGTCGGGGCGCTCCACGACACCCCACCGTTGGACGAGGTCACGAAGCCGACGTTGAGCTGACAGGTACTCGTCGTACACGCCGCGTTCGGGTAGAAGTAGTAGGCCAGTGCCAGCTTGGCCCCGCTTCCCGAGGTGGTCGGGCTCACGGCAAGCCCGGGAATGAAGTGGTCCACGGTGCTGCCGACCGCGTCGATGGGGATCCGTGTCACCGTCGTCCAGGTGGTGCCGTTGGTGGAGGTGGTCATCACCAGGTCGTTGGAGGCGCACTTCCTGCGGAACCGGCAGTCCTGCCACACGACGTAGACCTTGCCCGCACCGTCGATCTCGGCGCTGGGCAGCGGCCCGGTGCGCAGCCCGCCGGCGACGCTGTGGTGCTTGATGGTGGTGATCGTGACGGTGCTCGACCAGGTCGCACCGCCGTCGGTCGACCGGAACGACAGCAGTGCACCCTCGTAGGCGTTGTCGACGGGCACGATGACGGTGCCGTTGGGCGCCACCACCGGCTGGCCACCGATCCCGGTGGCGTTGTTGGCCGTCTTCTTCTTCGCTCCCCAGGTGACCCCGCCGTCGGTCGACGTGCTCATGTAGAGCCGGTTGCCGTCGCCGCTGTCGTCCCACTGGGTGTAGCAGTTGCCGTAGTACGGGCTGGTCGAGGTGTTGTCGCACACGATCCAGTTCTTGTCGGGATCACCCACGTTGCTGCCGGTGACCAGCACCGGCGATGCCCAGGTCACCCCGCCGTCGGTCGAACGGCTGGTCAGCACCCCCGCGCCCCGCAGCCCGCCGGTCTCGGTCAGCGGCAACGACGAGATCAGCCAGGCGCCGTGCTTGGCGTCGTAGGCCACCACCGGGTCGCTCACCCGGTCGTAGGGGTTCGACGCGTTCTCGTGCTTGGTGATGCCGGGAAGGCAGCCGCTGGTCCAGTTCGTCCCGCCGTCACCGGAACGGGCCCAGCAGATGTTGGACGAGCCGCCGTTGTAGAACCGGCCGGTCTGCGCCGCCGCCACGATCGTCGAGCCGTAGGCGAACGAGTCGGGCTCGACCTGCGTCCGGTGCTGGCTGGAGGTGTTGGTGTACGGATCGGCCCCGATCGTGGTCGTCGTCGCTGCAGCCCCGGCCGACGGGGCGGCTGCGACGCCCAGCAGCCCGAGCACCGCCAGCGTGACCAGCCCCGGCAGGTACCTGCGCCGACGCCGGCAGCCCGCAACGGTGACCGCAGGCGAGGGCGGCCCGAACGACGCGACCTCGGCTGAGGTCGGCGCGTTCGGCATGGTGTGCTGCGATGTCACGTCGTTCGGCAATGGTCCCACTCCCGCTCCTGGCGGTTGCCCGCCGGACCGGAACGGTAGCGAACGCCCGCTCCGGCGACCGGGTCGGACCGCCCGGTTCCGGCGAGCGGCTCGGCAGCGACTCGTCAGGGGTGCATGGGTCCCTACGATCGGCCATCGTGACCGCCGATCCCACCGACCCCACCCCATCCGCCGAGCCGAGCCAGGCCGAGTTCCGGGAGGGCCGGTGCCGGGATCGTCCGCAGCTACGATTCGCGCGGACCGTGGCGCTGGTGGTGGTGTTGGTGGTGTTGGGATCTTCCGGGCTCGCGGCCTGCGCCGAGGACACCGGATCGGACCTCGCAGCGGCTCCCACGACGAGCACCGTCGCAGCCCCGACCACCGCCGCAACCCCGGCAACGTCGCCGGCTGCTGTTGCTGCCCTGCTCGACCTGCTCGGCCGGCGCCTCGAGCTCGGCGTCGAGGTCGCCCGGACGAAGTGGAACACCAAGGCCCCCATCGAGGACCTGGCACGGGAGTCGGTGGCCCTCGACGCCATCGCCGCGGCCGCCACCGACGCCGGCGTGGACCCGGTCGCGGCCAGACGACTGCTGCAGGCCCAGATCGACGGCGGCAAGGTCCTCCAACGGGCCCTGCACGAGCAGTGGACGACGCAGAACCAGCCCCCGTTCGTCACCACCCAGGACCTGGCCACCCAGCTGCGACCCCAGCTCGACGAGGTCACCACCCAGCTCGTGGCGCGCCTGCACGACCTCGGCGGGCTCCCGGCACTGCGCAGCGAGGATCGCGTGACCGCAGAGGCGGCGATCGTGTCCCGCCTCGCCGGCACCCCCCGGGCCGCCGACGCAGCCCGCATCGCCCTCGAACCGCTGCACACCGGCTGACCCTCCGCCGGAGTTCGCTGACGACCCGGCCCGGGGACGGGCCGGTACGCTTCCGGCGTCACCGGGCCGTTCCGGCCGGTCGCCACGAGGGAGGACGCATGGCCGTTTCCGTACCGACGCAGCAGCCCGGCCCCGACCACGCGCCCGACCGTGCCGGTTCGACCGACGGTCCCGACGGCGTGCTCGCGGACGTGCTCGCCGACGTGGTGGTGGTCGGCGCCGGGTTCGCCGGGCTGTACGCCCTGTACCGGTTCCGGGAGCTGGGCCTGTCGGTGGTCGGCGTCGAGGACGCTCCCGACGTGGGTGGCACCTGGTACTGGAACCGCTACCCGGGCGCCCGTTGCGACGTGCCGAGCCTGCTCTACTCCTACAGCTGGTCGCCGGAGTTGCGGGCCGAGTGGCGCTGGACCGAGAAGTACGCCTCACAGGCCGAGATCCTCGACTACGCCCGCTACGCCGCCGAGCGCTTCGGCCTGCGCCCGCTGATCCGCTTCTCGACCCGGGTCACCGACGCCGCCTTCGACGAGGCATCGGACCGCTGGACGGTCCGCACCGACACCGGCGAGACCATCCGGGCGACCTACTGCATCATGGCCACCGGTTGCCTGTCGGTCCCCAACGAGGTGGCGCTGCCCGGCCTCGAGGACTTCGCCGGGCCGACCTACCACACGGCCCGCTGGCCCCATGAGCCGGTCGACTTCACCGGCTTGCGGGTCGGCGTGGTGGGCACCGGGTCCTCGGCGATCCAGCTCATCCCGGTGGTGGCCGAGGACGCAGCACGGCTGACGGTGTTCCAACGGACCCCGAACTTCTCGGTCCCCGCCCGCAACGGGCCGCTCGAGCAGGCCGACGAGGACCGTTTCGCCCGGACCTTCGACGGCTACCTCGCCGGGCTGGAGTCACCCGACTTCGGGCGGGTCGGTGCCGCCGCGTTCGACGCACCGGTCCCGCCGGTCGACGAGCAACGGCAACGCTACGAACGGCTGTGGGAGCAGGGTGGTGGGGCGATCCTGCTGGCCTACCCGAACCTGCTGACCGAGCCGGCGGTCAACGACGTCGCCGCCGAGTTCGTACGCGACAAGATCCGCTCGATCGTCGCCGACCCGGTCACCGCCGAGACGCTGTGCCCCACCGGCTACCCCATCGGCGTGAAGCGGATCTGTGTGGATTCCGGGTACTACGCCACGTTCAACCGGCCGAACGTGGCCCTGGTCGACCTGCAGCGCGACCCGATCGAGACGGTCCTCGCCGACGGGGTCCGCACCGCGTCGGGCACCGTCGGGCTCGACGCGCTGATCCTGGCCACCGGGTTCGACGCCATGACCGGCGCCCTGGCCCGGATCGACTTCCGGGGCCGCGACGGCGTGACGCTGCGCGCCGCGTGGGCCGAAGGGCCGCGCACCTATCTCGGGGTCGCGATGGCCGGGTTCCCGAACCTCTTCGTCATCACCGGGCCGGGCAGCCCGTCGGTGATCGGCAACGTGATCCACAACGGCGAGCACCACGTCGACTGGATCGCCGGCTGCATCGCCCACGGCCGCGACCGGGGCGCGTCCCGCATCGAGGCCGACGCCGGGGCCGAGGCGGCGTGGATGGACCACGTGGCCGAGGCGGCCGCGCGCACCCTGTTCCCGAGGGCGAACTCGTGGTATCTGGGGGCCAACATCGACGGCAAGCCCCGGGTGTTCATGCCCTACGTCGGCCAGGGCTACCGGCATCGTTGCGCGACGATCGCCGCCGAGGGCTACCAGGGCTTCCGCTTCGACTGAGCCGGGCGGCGCGACGGGCCGGAATCCCCTTGCCACGTGCGCCAACCACCACGACCATGTGACCGTGAGCATCACCGTGCGGATCGAGGGCGATGAGGTGGTGATCCGCACGAGCGGCATCGACACCGTGCTGTGCCTGGCCCGAACCCTGCGCCTGCCCCTCCGCTCGGTCACCGCGGTCTCGTTGATGTCCGTGCAGCAGGCCAAGCAGCCCCTCGGCTGGCGGGTGGGTGGCGGCTACTTCCCGGGGTGGTTCGCCACCGGCTGGTTCACCTGGCGGGGCCGGCGGGGTGCCCGGCAGTGGTGGCGGGTCTACCGCGACCCCGAGGTGGTGGTCATCGACACCGACCTTGCGAAGCCGGCGCGTCTGGTCCTCCAGGTGCCCGAGCGTGCCGAGCTCGCCGGGCGACTCCGGGCCCTGATCGCCCCCGCCGCCGCACCAGCCCCGGACCTCAGACGGTGACGATCGCCGGGCCGGCGGGGCGCGGCGGCAGCAACGCAGCCAGTTCGTGCCCACCGACGGTGCGCCGTTCGACGAGGACCGCGACCAGGGCGTCGAGCGGGGCCCGGTGGGTCCGTACCGCGTCGCGGGCCAGCGTCCACGCCTCGGCGAGCATCTGGGCCACCTCCTGGCGGGCCTGGCCGCTCATGGCCACCGGGTCGGTGGTGCCGGCGCCGCTGAGCACGTACTCGGCCAGGGCCTGATCGGAGGAATCCTCCGACAGGCCGGCCCGCAGGGCGTCGAAGAGCACCCGTTCGGCCTTGACCAGGTCGCCGAGCGCCCCCGCCGACGGGTACCCGTAGACCTCCTCCTCGGCGGCGCGCCCCCCGAGTGCGGCAGCGGCCATGGCGATCAGGTCGGCCCGGACCACCACCGGGCTCTCGTCGGCGGCGTAGAAGGTGCGTCCCAGCGTGTCGCTGGAGGGGACCACGGTGATCAGCACCGGCGGCGACGCGCCGCCGACCTGACGGACGAGGGCGTGCCCGGCCTCGTGGACGGCGACGAGCCGGGCCTGTTCCGCCGGGAGCGGCTCGAGGGACGGATCGCCCAGCTCCGACCAGGTCACGTCGTCGGCCTCGATGCGCCGCAACCGGTTCCGGTCGAGGGGATGTCCGGCATCGAGGTCACGCTCGAGCCGTACCGCCTGGGCGCCGACGGTGTCCTCGACGATGTTGCGGATCTCGCGGGCGTTGCCGAAGCTGCGGTCATCGGCTGCGGCGCGCAGCAGCCCGCACAGCTCGCCGGCACGGGTCGAGGCATCGGGCGACAGCTCGAAGCCCTGCCGGTCGAACATGGCGTGCATGATGGCCACCAGCTCGTCGGTTCGATAGCTGCGGAAGTCCACCACCGTGGACACCCGGCTGCGCAGACCCGGGTTCGAGGCCAACAGCTGCTGCATCTCGTCGCGGTAGCCGGCCAGCACCACCACGAGCCGGTGCCGGTCGTCCTCCATCCGCTTGAGCAGGGTTGCCACCGCTTCCTGGCCGAAGTCGTTGGTGCCCGCCCCGGCCAGCGTGTACGCCTCGTCGATGAAGAGCACCCCGCCGAGGGCCTCGTCGACCTTGGCGTTGACCATCGGTGCGGTCTGGCCGATGTACTGGGCCACCAGCCCGCTGCGGTCGGTCTCGACCAACCGGTCGGTGGGCAGGATGCCCAGCGCCTTGAAGACCCGTCCCAACAACCGGGCGACGGTGGTCTTGCCGGTGCCGGGCGGGCCGAGGAAGGCGAGGTGGTAGCTGCTCTCGGGGACCGGCAGGCCGGCGTCGCGGCGGGCGTCACGGATGCGCAGCTCGGCGACGAGGCGGCGCACCTGCCGTTTCACCCCGGGCAGGCCGGTGAGGGCGTCGAGCTCGGCCAGCGCCGCTCGCAGGGCCTCGAGGTCGGCGGTCGGGGTGAGCGTCGCCATGGCGGTGGCGACCCCGTTGGTTTCCTTGGTGACGGCACGCAACGCAGCCCGGTCGGCGTCGGACAGGGTCGGGTACAGCGTGGCGAGCTTCTGCAGGATCGCCACCACCGTGCCGCGTTGGGCGTCGGTCATCTCCGCCCAGCCCACCCGCAGGGCGTCGAGCACGGTGCCGGCCGGTTCCCGCCAGGCGCGGGCGGCCGTGGCGATGGCCCGGTAGTTGCGCAGGTACTCCTCGGCCTGACCGACCCGCCGGGCGCACTCCGAGGTCTCCTGGGCCGCGCGGATGGTGGCCTCGCCGTCGCCGAGGTCGTTGCACAGCAGGGTGAGCAGGTGGCGCCACCACACCTGGTTGGTCGGCCGGAGGTCCTCGCCGACCAGGGCCAGCGCCTGCTCCATGGTGCGGCGTCCCTGCTCGAGATCCGACCCCGTCCACCGGGCCCGGCGGGCGTACAGCGCGAGGGCGTGGGCGTACTCGAGCGATCCGGTTCCGTAGGTGGTGGACATCTCGGAGGCGAACGCGTCGATGACCTCCATGGTCAGCTCGGCCGGCTTTCCGTCGAGTTCCTCGTAGCGGGTGGCGACTTCGGTACGAACGGGCACGGCGGAACTCCGGTTCGGACGACGGGCGGACCAGCGCCGCATCGGCGGCCTTACCCAGGGTAGGTCGCCCTCGTCACGATCGGACGGGGGACGCGTAGGGTTCGGCTGCCGTCCCGAACCCGAAAGGCCGTCGCCATGCCCATCTCCATCGAGGTCTCCCATCCCGCCGACGGGGTCGGGCTCATCGCCTTCGCCGACCCGCCCCGAAACTTCGGCAGCTGGGAGCTGGCCGAGCGGATCATGGAGGCGGTTCGATCGCTGGAGACCGCCGGCTGCAAGGTGTTCGTGCTGGCGTCGGACACCCCCGGCTACTTCATCGCCCACTGGTCGCTGCAGTTCATCCTCGACCGCCAGGCCGCCGCCGAGGCCGCCCACTACGAGCTGCCGCCGCCGCAGCGCCGCATCTTCGAGGAGATCGCGGCGACCCCGATGATCTCCATCGCCGCCAACAACGGCCAGGCCTGGGGCGGCGGGGCCGAGCTGTCGTGGGCGTGCGATCTCCGCATCGCCGCGCAGTCGGCCACCTACGGCCAGCCGGAGGTCGGCCTGGGCATCATCCCCGGCGCAGGCGGCACCACCCGCCTGGCCCGCCTGATCGGGCCGACCAAGTGCCTGGAGATGATCCTCGACGGCCGGCCCATCACCGCGGCGGAGGCCCATCAACTCGGCGCGATCAACAAGGTCGTGCCCGATGCCGAGCTGCGCCGGGCGGCCATCGAGTGGGCGGCGCACATCGCCCGCTGGCCGGCCTGGTCGCTCGAGGCCTGCAAGCGCAGCTTCTACGAGGGACGGGACCTGCCCCTCGACGCCGCCGGCCGCAACGAGTCGCAGATCTTCGGCAGCACCACTCGCCGGGCCGACGCCCAGGCCCTGCTGCGCGAGGTCCAGGCCCGCTACGACGCCGGGCTCGACTCCTACGACGCCATCGGCCTGCCCCGCCCCGACGCGTCGTAACCGCCCGTCGCCACCGCCAGCGGTGGCCGGGCCGGCGGTGACGATCCAGCCCGCCGGGACGGGCGACGGGGCGGCCGGCCCGGGGATGCACCCGACAGGGTGTCCGGCCGCGCTACGAATGGGTCGATGACCTCGGCCTCGGAGCAACAACCGGACCCGTCCGGTCCGACGACGTGGCGCAGCCCGTTGGCCGCCCTCGCGCTCCCGGTGCTGTGGCAGTGGCGAGCCGCCCGATGCGCCACCACCCCGTCGGCGCGCCGCACCATGCGACACGCTGCGCTGGCGGTCGCAGTGCCCTTCGTCGTCGCCGGGGCGATCATCGCCACGCAGTGGCAACTCGGGGCCGGGTGGATGCACAACGCAGCGCTGTTCTCGCCCAAGGAGGTGGCGCTGGTCACTGCGCTGGTCTCGATCGGCCTGCTGGGATCGGTCGCCAGCACGGCACTGACCGGCGCCGAGGGCCTCCCGACCCGGCGGCGGGCCTCGGCCCGTCGGCGCGCCGCCACCCGGCGGCGCGCCCTGCGGC
>CAIXPF010000147.1 GCA_903921205.1 uncultured Acidimicrobiia bacterium
CCGACCTACATCAAGCTGGGCCAGATCATCTCCTCCGGGGAAGGCCTCTTTCCCGCCGAACTGGTCGCCGAGTTCAAGCTGCTGCGCGACCAGGTGCCCGCCGAACCGTTCGCCACGGTCCGTCGGGTGGTGGAGGAGGACCTCGGCCGGCCGCTCGAGACGGTGTTCTCGCGGTTCGATCCGGTCCCGCTGGCCGCAGCCTCCATCGCCCAGGTCCATGCGGCCACGCTGCGCGACGGGGGCATCGACGTGGTGGTGAAGGTGCAACGGCCCGCGGTTGCCTCGCTGGTCCGTCTCGACCTGCGGGTGATGGCCTGGCTCGCCCCCTTCCTCATCGGCCGCATCCCCATCGCAGCCCTGGCCAACCCGCCGGCCCTGGTGGAGCTGTTCGCCGAGACCATCACCGAGGAGCTCGACTTCCGTATCGAGGCCCAGAACATGCTCGACGTGGCCGCCAGTTACGCCGAGCTCGGCCAGCGCAGCTTCGTCATCCCCCGACCGCACCCCGAGCTGGTCACCCGCCGGGTGCTGGTCATGGAACGGCTCGACGGGTTCCGCTTCGAGGACGTCGCCGGCATGACCGAGGCGGGTCTCGACACCCACCAGATCATCCGCTCCGGCATGATCGGCTTCCTCGAGGGCTGCATGATCTGCGGCATCTTCCACGGCGACCTGCACGGCGGCAACCTGTTCGTCCGGCCGGACGGGCGCACCGCCCTGTTGGATTTCGGGATCACCGCCCGGATGACACCCGTCGAGCGGCACGCCTTCCTCCGGCTGTTGATGACGGCGTCCATGAACGACGTGAAGGGCCAGCTCGCCGCCCTGCGCGACCTCGGCACCCTGCCGCCGGACACCGACCTCGACGAGGTGATCCGCGAGCTCAAGCTCGACGGGCCCCCCATCGACCCGACCCAGCTGACCCCCGACGAGCTGGTGGCGGAGATCCAGAAGATGGTCAAGCTGCTGCTGGCCTACGGGGCGCGACTGCCGAAGATCCTCATGCTCTTCGTGAAGAACCTGGTGTTCCTCGACGGTGCCATCGCCACCCTGGCGCCCGGGCTGGACCTGTTCGCCGAGATCACCCACCTGTCGATGTATTTCGCCACCACCCACGGCGAGCGCATCGCGGCGGAGATCGGCGTGGCCCCCGACGTGTACGCCATGGATCTGAGCGGGATCAAGGCCGGGTTCGGGGTGGACCCGACGGTCACGACCAGCCTCACCTACGCCGAGCTGCGGGAACGCCGGGAGCTGATCCGCAGCCGGCTGCGTGACCGGGTGGGCTGAGCCGGCACGGGACCGGCTGCGTCAGCGCAGCCCGGCCTCGAGCGATTCGGCGAAGGCCAGCGTGGCCGCCTCGTCGAGCGCCGGGGGTGAGGCGTCGCTCGCCCAGGAGCCGAGCGCCACCTCCCAGCCGCCCTCGATCCACACCAGGCTGGTGGCGCTCCAGTTGGCCTGGCGGGACCAGGTCCCTGCGGTGCCGCGCACGGGCACCTGCGCCGCGTCGGCACGGTCCACCGCATAGCGCTCGTTCGGGCCCAGGGTCGCGCTGCGCTGCACCACCACCAGCCCGGGCTGGTCTGCCGCGGGTCCGTACCGCTGGGTCCAACCGGTCTGGCGGTCGCCCTCCCGCAGCGGCCGCTCCTCCACGAGAAACCAGCCGATCGGCAGCTGCCGGGGCCGCAGGATCTCGCCACGTGGCATGGGCGTGAGGGCCGCACCGCTGGCGGCATCGAGGACCCGGCGTCCGCCGAGCGCTTCGGACAGGGCCAGCGCCAGCACATGGAGTTGGCGCTCCACCCGGCACAGCGCCGCGTCGGCCGGCACGGCCGCCTCGTTCTTGGTCACCGACACCCGGACCGTGTCGCGGCCCACCTCGCCGGATGCCGAGAGTCGCCCGGCGGCCACCGGCTCGGTGCCCAGCGGCAGGGCGTAGAGCTCGAGGGTCCGGCCGTCGGCGGAAACGGTCGCCCCGAGTACCGGAGCCTCGAGGCTGCGCCGGGCCAGTTCCGTCGCGTCGTCAGGCCGCACGACGGTCGGTTCCGGCGGGGCCGTCGAGGTTGCGTCGGCCGCCGGATCGGTGCGCGGCGCACGGCATGCCACCAGCAGGGTCGCCGTCACCAGCGCCGCAAGGAGGGACCGGGAACGGCCGTGCCGCCCGGATCGCCGCTGCATCCGGGCAAGGCTACCCACGCACTAGCGTGTCCCCCTCGTGACCATCGGGTATCAGGGCGAGCCGTTCTCCTACAGCCACCGGGTCGCCGGGAAGTTCTTCCCCGGCGAGGAAGCCATCGGGTTCCCGAGCTTCCAGGCCACCTTCGACGCCCTCGACGAGGGCCGCGTCGATCGCCTGGTGATGCCGATCGAGAACTCCACCACCGGCTCGATCCTGCCGGTGCTGGACCGGCTGCTCGCCCATCGGGTGCACATCACCGGTGAGCACCTCGAGGAGATCCAGCACGCCCTGCTGGCCCATCCCGGAGCGACGCTGGACACCATCCGCCGGGTGCACTCCCACCCCCAGGCGCTGGCACAGGCCGAGAGCACCATCACCCGCCACGGCTGGGATGCCCAGCCCGAGCACGACACCGCAGGCGCCGTACGCCTCGTGGCCGAACGGGGCGACCCGTCCGAGGCCTGCCTGGCCCATCCCGACTCTGCCGCCCCGCACGGGCTGGTGGTCCTGCTGCGCAACGTGGTGGACCGCCCGCACAACACCACCCGGTTCGTGGTGCTGCACCCCGGACCACCGGCCGAGGTGGACGACGACGCCGACAAGACCAGCCTGGCGTTCGAGACCGCCCACACCCCTGGCTCATTGGCCATGGCCCTCGTCGAGCTCGGCCTGCGTGGCGCCAACCTCAGCCGCATCGAGTCCAGACCGACCGACATGGCCTGGCGCTACCGGATGTTCGTCGACATCAACCACAAGCCGGGACGGGCCGGCTTCGACGAGGTCTTCGAACCCATGCCGTTGCACCTGACGAACGTGTCCTTCCTCGGCACCTACCGGGCGGCTCGGGGGACCTGACGATGCGCCTGATCATCGCCCGCTGCTCGGTCGACTACCGGGGGCGGCTCGACGCCCACCTGCCGGTGGCGGTGCGGCTCATCATGGTCAAGGCCGACGGCTCGGTCATGGTCCATGCCGATGGCGGGGCCTACAAGCCGCTGAACTGGATGAACCCGCCCAACCGCATCGTCGAGAGCGACGACGTCTGGACCGTCACCAGCCCGAAGGGCGAGGTCCTCACGATCACCCTGCACGAGGTGCTCTCCGACCACCGCCACGAGCTGGGGACCGATCCCGGGCTGGTGAAGGACGGCGTGGAGGCCCACCTCCAGGAGCTGCTGGCGGCCGATCCCTCCACGCTGGGCGAGCCGCTGCTGCTGGTACGGCGGGAGTACCCGACCGACATCGGCCCGGTCGATCTGCTCTGTCGCGACGCCGAGGGCCGCGCCGTGGCGGTCGAGGTGAAACGTCGCGGCGAGATCGACGGCGTCGAGCAGCTCACCCGGTATCTCGAGCGGCTCAACCGTGATCCGTCGCTGCGACCGGTACGGGGCTTGTTCGTCGCCCAGCAGATCAAGGCACAGGCCAAGGTGCTCGCCACCGACCGTGGCATCGTCTGCGTCGAGATCGACTACGACGAGCTGCGCGGCGTCGAACGGGATCAGCTCTCCCTGTTCTGACCTGCACCGGAGTAGCCACCGGCGGACGGGCTTGCTCCGCAGGTCCGGACACTGGTCAACTTACCTGGTGAACGGCCCTGTGCAGGCGGAGCGACGGCACGACCCGGCGCTCTATCGGAGCTTCGACCGCAAGGAGTGGGCCAAGCTTCGCGCCGCCACCCCGCTCGAGGTCACCGAAGAAGACCTGAGCCGGCTGCTCAGCTTCAACGACGCCCTGTCCCTCGACGAGGTGCGCGACATCTACCTGCCGATGACCCGTCTGCTGAACCTGTACGTGGGCGCCCTGCAGGACCTGCACACCAGCACCGACTCGTTCTTCGGTCGCCGCAGCCGCAAGGTGCCCTTCGTCATCGGCGTGGCCGGCAGCGTCGCCGTCGGCAAGAGCACCACCGCTCGTCTCCTGCAGTTGCTGCTGGCGCGCTGGCCGAACCATCCCCGGGTCGACCTGGTCACCACCGACGGGTTCCTCTACCCCACCGCCGAACTCGAGCGCCGCGGCCTGATGGGCCGCAAGGGTTTCCCGGAGAGCTACGACGTGCGGCGCATGGTTCGCTTTCTCGCCGACGTCAAGGGCGGCTGCCCGGTGGTCAACGCACCGATCTACTCGCACCTCGCCTACGACATCGTCGAGGGCGAGTACCAGGTGGTCCAGCAGCCCGACATCCTCATCTTCGAGGGCCTCAACGTGCTGCAGCCGCCCAGCGAACGTGAGCTCGAGGCCAACCGGCCGGTGGTGTCGGACTTCTTCGACTTCTCGATCTACGTCGACGCCGTCGAAGCCGACCTCGAACGCTGGTACCTCGAACGGTTCCTCGCCTTCCGCCAGACGGTCTTCGCCGACGAGCGCTCGTTCTTCCACCGCTACTCCAAGCTCAGCGACATCGAGGCCGAGGCGACCGCCCGCAACACGTGGGCAACCATCAACCTGCCGAACCTGCGGGAGAACATCGCGCCGACCCGGGAACGGGCCCGCTTGATCGTGCAGAAGGGCAGCGACCACCACGTCGAGCGGCTGGAGCTGCGCAAGCTCTGAGCCCCGGCCCGTCCGGGTTGAACCGAGCGGGCCCTGGGCGGAACCGGGCGCGCTCAGGCGCCGAGCGCGGCGAGCAGGTTGGTGGGGGTGTCCTTGGGCTTCACCTTGTACCAGACCGCCTCGAGCATCCCATCGGCCCCAACCAGGAACGCCGAGCGCTCGATCCCCATGTAGGTGCGTCCGTACAGCGACTTCTCCCTCCACACGCCATAGGCCTCCGCCACCTGATGGTCGGCGTCGGAGAGCAGGGTGAAGCCGAGGGCGTACTTGTCGTGGAACTTCTTCAGCTTGGCGGGCTGGTCCGGGCTGATACCCACGACCACGGTGTCACCGATCTCGCCGAGCACGTCGCGCAACCCGCAGGCCTGGGTGGTACAACCCGGAGTGTCGGCCTTCGGGTAGAAGTACACGAGCACCCGACGACCCCGCAGCTCGTCGAGCGTGACCGCGGCACCGTCGTGATCCGCCAGGGCGATGGTGGGGGCGCGGTCCCCGATGTTCAGCGTGTGTGCGCTCTGCGGCATGGGCACGACGTTAGATCCGGCTCCGGGCCCGCCGGACACCCGTGCGGGGACTCGGGCGGCCGAAGCACGCACCGGACGCGACGAGCACGGACGCGGCGAGGGGCCGGCGCAACAGTCCGCGTCGGCCCCCGTCGGTCGTCGTTCGTGCTGTGCACGGCCGGGAGCGACCCGGCCGCTGCTCACCAGTCGGACTCGGCCCCGTTCATGTCGGCGTTGCGGCGGGCCTTGCCCAACAGGTCGCGCACCACGGCGTCGATCTGGTTGGGGTCGTCGACCGGTGCGGCGGTCGGGCCACGGTGCCAGCCCTCGGCGATGCCGAACACGGCACCGGAGGCCTCGAACACCCGGCCGGTGACGTCGGCGGACAGCGGCGAGGCCAACCAGGTGCAGATCGGGGCGATCCAGCGCGGGTTCATGCGCTCGCGCTCTTCCTCGGTCTGCTGCGCCATGCCGGCGAGGCCCTCGGTCATCCGGGTCAGTGCCCCGGGAGCAATGGCGTTGACGGTGACCCCGTAGCGCTTCAGCTCGCGGGCGGCGACGATGGTGAACGCCGCGATGCCGGCCTTGGCGGCGCCGTAGTTCGCCTGACCGGGGTTGCCGTAGATGCCCGACACCGACGTGGTGTTGACGATCCGCCCACTCACCGGTTCGCCGGCCTTGGCCCGCTCCCGCCAGTACGCCACCGCCCAGCGGGACGGGGCGAAGGTGCCCTTCAGGTGCACGTTGATGACCGAGTCCCATTCCTCTTCGGTCATGTTCGCCAGGACGCGATCCCGCAGGATGCCGGCGTTGTTGACGAGTGCGTGGAGATCACCGAACGTCTCGATGGCGCTGTTGATCATCCGCTGGGCGCCTTCCCAGTCGGCGACATTGTCACCGTTGGCGATCGCTTCGCCGCCCATCTCGATGATCTCGTTGACCACCTGCTGGGCCGGCGAGATGTCGCCTCCGCTGCCGTCGACGTTGCCGCCGAGGTCGTTCACGACGACCTTGGCCCCCTGCCTCGCGAGGC
>CAIXPF010000148.1 GCA_903921205.1 uncultured Acidimicrobiia bacterium
GGAACGGCGGGAACGGCGGGAACGGCGGGGTCGGGGCTCATGCGATGGCGTTCCCGGTCACGGCCGGAACGTGCGTCCCGACGGGCCGACCGGGCCGGAGGCCATCGTGCGATAGGCCGTGCGGATCCAACGGCACAGTCGCGGGCGGGTCTCGGCCGGATCGATGATGTCCTCGATGCCGAACACCTCGGCCGTACGGAACGGCGAGGTCATCTGCTCGTACTCCCGCTGCAGTTCGGCCCGTTTCGCCGCGGGGTCCTCGGCTTCCTCGATCACCCGGCGGTAGGCCGCATCGACCCCGCCACGCAGCGGTAGGGAGCCCCACTCCCCCGACGGCCAGGCCACCCGGAAGGTATGGCGGGTGGGGTTGCGGTGCGACGCCCCGGCGGCCCCGTAGGCCCGTCGCACGATGACCGAGGCCCACGGCACGTCGACCTCGTAGATGGCCGACAGGGCCCGGCAACCGGCCCGCAACGTGCCCGCACGCTCCGCCTCGAGGCCGATCAACAGCCCGGGATGGTCCATGAACGCCACCACCGGGATGTGGAAGGTGTCGGCGAGGTCGATCAGGCGAACCACCTTGTCCGCCGCAGCAGCCGACAGCCCACCCCCGTCGAAGCGGCCGTCGGTGCCCAGGAAGATCACCGGGTGGCCATCGAGCCGGGCCAGGGCCCCGACCGCGGCCCGGGCGTGGGCGGCGGCGATCTCGGTGATCGATCCGGTGTCGGCGACGGACTCGAACAGCCGGCGGGTGTCCACCGGCCGGCGGGAGCGGGGCACCAGCGTCCGCAGCGACGGATCCTCACGGGCCGGGTCGTCGGCCGGGGTGGCCCGCGGCGGCAGCTCCCAGACGTTGGAGGGCAGGTACCCGAGGACCCGGCGCAGCAGCTCGAGCGCCTCCTCCTCGGTGTCGACCGCAGCGTCCACCGAGCCCGACCTGGTGGCTTCCTGCCAACCGCCGAGGGACTCCTTGTCGATGTCGACCCCGCTCGCCGCCTTGACCAGCGGCGGGCCGGCCACGAACACCTGCGCCTGGCCCTTGACCATCACCGAGAAGTGCGCGGCCGTCACCTCGATGGCGGGCAGACCGGCCAGCGACCCCATCGCCGCCGACACCACCGGCACCCGCGACAGGTTGGCCACCGACCATTCCCAGCCCGGTACCGTCGGCACGTAGGTGGCGCCCATGGTCTTGACCCCGCGCACGCTGGCCCCGACGCCCTCCACCAGGCGGATCAACGGCACCTTGAGGTCGTGGGCCATACGCTCGGCGTGGGGCCGCTTGTCCATCAGCCCGCCTTCGATGGCCCCACCGCGCACGGTGTAGTCGTACCCGGTGACCACCGCCGGCCGGCCGTCGAGCTCGATCTCCCCGCACAGGTAGTTGGCCGGCTTCACCTCCTGCAGCGCACTGTCGTCGTCACGGACGGCCCGCCCGGCGAGGCGGCCGACCTCGGCGAAGCTGCCGGTATCGGCCAGCCGGTCGATCCGGTCCCGGATCGTCAGCCGTCCCTTGGCCCGGTGGTTGGCCACCGCGTCCGGCCCGCCGAGCTCCGCGGCGAAACCGACACGGGCACGCAGCTCCTCCAGCTCGGAGGACCAATCGTCGGCAGGGCTGCTCATCGCCCTCAGCTTTCCCGCTCGGGCGACAACGGTCAAACGCCTCGCCGAGCACCGGGACAAGCCGCGACGACCACCGGAGCGCCGCAACCCAGGTGGGCGTGGTCAGCTCGTCCGGGCCCGCCCGTCGCTGCGGGCCCGCTGCTGGTCCTCCCGGCGGTTTGCCCCGGCGGCCTCGAGGGCGGCCCGGGTGGTGTCGTCGACGCGCATGTAGTTGGTGCGCCAGGCATCGTCCCCCCAGCGGGCATCGGCCTGCACGGTGGTACGGGGCGCCCACGCCCCTTCGAGCAGATCGAGCGCCTGGGCGCAGATCGCCGCCTGCTGCGCCCGGTCACCGGGCCGGCCCGTCGGGTACCCCAGCGGGAAGTCGACGAAGAGGAACCGGGGCACACCGATCTCCTCGATGATGTCGCGGGCCGAACCGACCAGCACGGTGGGGATGCCGGCCGCCTCGAGGTGGCGCACCACCAGCGCCGAGCTCTGATGACAGACCGGGCAGTGCGGTACGACCACCACGGCGTCGACGGCGTCCTCCTGCAGGAACCGCAGCACCGTCGGGGCGTCCTGCTCGGTGGTCCGGCGCTGCGAGTAGTCGAACGGCACCCCGTAGAAGCGCGGCGACAGGCTGCCGATGCGGCCGGTGGTGACGAACTCCTGCAGACGCGCCAGCGGTAGGAACGACTCGCGTTCGTTGGCCGGCGCGGCGCTGGTGTCCCGGTTGTCGTCTGCGGTGAACCGGCCGGTCGGCAACGGCTCCACCGCCTGGGCGTAGGGCACCTCCGGTCCCGACAGCGGCAACGGGAACGCCGTGGTCACCACGCCCACGCGCAGGCTCGACAACGGCCCGGACAACCGCGCGAGCGCCGGCTCCTCCGCCGGCGATGCCCAGCGGTAGGCGTTCGTGTAGCCCTGGGCGGCGTAGTACTCCCGGGACTTGTCGATGTAGGACACGAAGCTGCGATAGGCCGGATCGGTACTCATCGCCGGCAAGTTAGCGGGGCCAGGACCGTCCCGGTCGGGTTGCGGCCCGCCCCCGGGTGGCCACCGCTATCGTCCCGCCGATGCACGCCGAAGCCCCTGACCAGCCGACGGTATCCGCGCCACGGCCGATCCGCTTCGGGCTCAGCACCCCGGGCCGGACCGATCTCGGCCCGCTGCTGGCCCGCGCCCGCTGGGCCGAACGGGCCGGGTTCTCGACGTTCTCACTGTCGGACCACCTCGATGCCGCCTCGCCGTTCGTGACCCTGGGCGCGCTCGCCGGGGCCACCGATCGGATCCGCCTGGGCACGCTCGTGGTCAACAACGACCTCCGCCACCCGGCGCTGCTCGCTCAGGACGCCGCGACCCTCGACCGGCTGAGCGACGGGCGTGTGGAGCTGGGCCTCGGCGCCGGTTGGGCGCGGGCGGAGTACCTGCGCGCCGGTATCGCCTACGACCCGCCACGGGTCCGGGTCGAGCGGCTGCGCGACACGGTGGTCGCGCTGCGCAGGCTCTTCAGCGGCGAGCCGGTCAGCACCGACGGGCCGCACCTCGCCCTGCGGGACCACTTCGTCGTCCCCCGGCCGGTGCAGGGCGGCTCCCTGCCGCTGCTCATCGGCGGCAACGGCGACCGGCTGCTGGCCCTCGCCGCCGAGCACGCCGACATCGTGGGCTTCACCGGCTTCGGCCCCGATCGGGACGGCCACAACATCCGCACCCACGCCAACCGGGCCGGACTCGCCGACCGCGTGGCCTTGGTGGCCCGTCACAGCGCCGGCCGGGCCCACCGACCGGAACGGCACCTGCTGCTGCAGCTGCTCGTCATCACCGAGGACCGCGAGCTGCTCGCCACCACGCTGGCCCAGCGCCACGGCCAGCCGCTGCTCGATGTGCTCACCTCGCCGTTCCTGGCCTTCGGTACCGTCGAGGAGATCTGCGCGCAGATCACCCGGCTGCGCGACGACTACGGCGTCACCTACGTGACCGTGTTCGACCCCCATGCCGAGCACGCCGCCGAGGTCCGCGCGGCGCTCGGCCCCGACGCGGCCTGACCACCCGACCACCCACCGCGCCACCCCGCAACCGCGCCACCCCGCCGGCGCACCGCACCCGACCCGGTGGCGTACTGTGCAACGGTGACGTCGCGGGGGCGACGGCAACGATCAGGGGGTCGGCCGATGGCTTCGGTTCTTCAGGGTGTACGGGTGATCGACTTCGGTCGCTACATCGCCGGGCCGTGGTGCGCGGCGCTGTTGGGCGACCTCGGGGCGGATGTCATCCGGGTCGAGCGGGTCGACGGTGGTGAGGACCGCTGGGTCGCCCCGGTCACCGACGACGGGGTCGGGGCCATGTTCCTGCAGGTCAACCGCAACAAGCGTTGCCTCACCCTCAACCCGGTCAAGCCCGAGGGCCGCAAGGTCGTCGAACGCCTGGTCAAGGGCGCCGACGTGGTCGTGGCCAACCTCCCGCCGGAGACCCTGGTCCAGATGGGCCTCGACTACGAGACCTTGCGCGGCTACCGGTCCGACATCATCGTGACCACCGTCAACGCCTTCGGATCCGGTGGCGCCTGGTCGAACAAGGTCGGCTTCGACGGTCTGGCCCAGGCGGCGTCGGGCAACATGTACCTCTCCGGCCCCGAGGGTCACCCCACCCGGGCCAACGCGCCGTACGTCGACTTCTCGACCGCGACGCTGTCGGCGCTGGCCACGATGGCGGCCCTGATGCACCGCAACCAGACCGGCGAGGGCCAGTTCCTCGAGGGTGCCCTGTTGCGCAGCGCGCTGACCTGGATGGGTCCGACCATCATCGAGCAGGACCTGCTGCACGTCGACCGGGTCTCGACCCACAACCGTGGCCAGACCGCGGGCCCCGGCGACACCGTGCGGACCAAGGACGGCTGGGTGATGTGCCTGGTCATCGGCCAGTACCAGTTCGAGCGCTGGTGCCAGATGGTCGGCAAGCCCGAACTGCTGCACGACGACCGGTTCAAGGACGACCTCGCCCGGGGCGACAACGGTGAGATCCTCTCGGCATACACGTCGGTATGGGCTGCGGAGCGGACCACCCAGCAGTGCCTCGACGAGATGGAGGCGAACAAGGTGCCGGGCGGTCCGGTGCTGTCACCGCAACAGGCACTCGACGAGCCGCACATCCGCCAGATCGGCGTGTTCAGCCCGGTGGAGTACCCCACCGCAGCCCAACCGGTGCCGATCGCCAACTTCCCGGTGACCATGTCGGCCTCGCCGGGCACGATCCGGCATCGTGCGCCGCAGCTCGGCGAGCACACCGACGAGGTCCTCGCCGAGCTCGGCTACAGCAGCGCCGAGGTGTCGGCCCTGCGCGACGCCCGCATCGTCTGATCATCCGGGGGCGGCACCATCGCCGCTGCCGCCGGCCGGGTGCGCGATCCCGGAATCAGCAGGATCCCGGGATCGTGCAGCCGCTCAGTAGACCAGCATGCCGCGCGACATCGCGGCGAGGGCCTTGTCGTTGATGTCGGCGATGTGCTCGAGCTCGCCGCCGTCGAGCCAGACACCATGGCACTGCGGGCACCGGTCGAGCACCAGCATGTGGGCGATGTCCTTGGTCATGGCGGTGCCGTCCACCGGGCACAGCCGCTGCACCTCGTCCTGGGCCAGGACCCGCAACTGCAACTCGGCGCGGCAGGTGTCACACGTGGTGTCCCCCTTGCGCCCCGTGCGATTTCCGCACCTGCTGCACTTCGAACCGAAAAATGCCATGGCTCCACCTCACGTCGACTGGGTGCGGACCCTAGGTCACCCCCGTGTGCCAGACAAGCAGGTCGCCGTCGCCGCACCCCGAGGGCGCACCGACGACAGCACCGCAAGACGCCGTGGAAGTACCATCGCCGAGCGACCACCGACCGCCCCGACGACCTCGATGCCCACCGCCGCCGAGGTCCAGACCCAACGGTATGGCAGGCGTACCGAGGAGGATCATGAACCCCCAGGACAGCAGCAGGTACTGGAAGCAGTCCCGGGTCGAGCTGCGCGCCGCCGGCTTCGAACCGGACCGGGCGGCGCTGACCAACGCCGTGGTCACCATCGCCAGCGCGCACACCAACGCCCATCGCTGCAACAACCGGGTCGCCACGATCAGCGACCTGTTGATCGAGCTCATCGCCGAACGTGGCGGACAGGGGCTGACGGTCGGCGCCCCGGCGGTGTCCGACGCGCTCACCCAGGGCACCCCGACGGCCGGCTACAGCCTGGTGTCGCGCGACGTGGTGGCGGACTGCTTCGAGATCGGGCACTACGCCCACCACGGAGACGCCATGATCGTCATCTCCGGCTGCGACAAGACCGGCGCAGCGGCCCTCATGCCGCTCGCCCGCACCAACGCGTTCGGTCTGGTGCTCTATCCCGGTACCAGCTCGCCGGGCCGGGTCTCCTTCGGGCCGTGGGCGGCCAAGGGCACCAACCTCACCATCCTCGACTACGCCGAGGGCCGGGCCGCCCACGAGGCCGGCCGCATCACCGCCGAGGAGCTGCGCGAGCTCGAGCGCAGCGTCATGCCCGGAAGCGGCACCTGCGGCGCCATGTTCACCGCCAACACCA
>CAIXPF010000149.1 GCA_903921205.1 uncultured Acidimicrobiia bacterium
GCTTCAGCTCGGTCATCGATCGGTTCAGCCAGGCGTGGTACTCACGGTGAGCGGCGTCATAGGGGTCGACGCCGGTGGTGGCGAACATCGAGTTGGCGCGCGACTCGAGCTTCGCCCGTTCGCCCGCTGGATGGGGGTTGTCGACCAGGTAGTCGACCTGGAGGCGGGCTCCGCCCTTGGTGGTCGGCAGGTAGTCGTCGAGTGCCCGGTCCGTCGCCGTGGCCGGCAGCTCGGGCAGGAACTCGGTCTCGTAGTACTCGACGAGCCGCTTCTCGTCGTCGGTGGTCAGCTCGGCACCCTTGGCGTCGAAGCCGGTCCTGTACGCCGCCAGGGCCGGGGCCAGTTGGGCCTCGTTACTGAAGAGATGGAACGCGTCGAGCTGTTCGTCGAACAGGCGAAGCAGGCAGTCCTTCTTGGTCTCGCGCATGGCGACGAGCTGGTCCCAGGTGGCGTTGCGCAGGGCCCGGTCGGCGTTCACGTAGCTGATCGCACTCACCGTGAGCGCGCCGGTGAGGCCGCTCAGCAGCAGCAGCAGGGTCAGCTTCGAGCGGATGGAGAGACGCCGGATCATGCCGGGGCCTCGCCGAGCAGCATCGTCTCGAGCTCGGCGACCAGAGCGGCGTACTGCGTGGGATCGATCCCCCAGCTCGGCGGGCGCACCACCATCGAGTCGGCGCGTCCCCACAACCGTTCGAGCTGCGCGGCGACCTCGTCACGATCGCCGCACAGCACGAAGGTGCGGGCCATGGCATCGGGGACGAGGTCGACACAGGCGGCGACGGGCTGCGACCGGCGGGCCTCGATGAGCCGGTCGACGACCTCGCCGAAGCCGTGGGCGGCGAAGAACGGCCGGTACTGGGCGATACCACCGTAGAAGGCCATGTTCCCCCGAGCCCGGCGTACGGCCTCCGCCGGGTCGGCGTCGACGGAGGCGGTCACCCACAGCTGCAGGTGCACCGACGCCGGGTCGCGCCCGGCGGTGGCCGCGCCGCGTGCCAACGCGTCCATGGCCGGGCCGAGGGTCCACTCCGTCGACCACACCGGATGACCGATGAGGCCGTCGGCCTTGGCCCCGGCGAGCTCGCACAGCCGCTCGCGCAGGGCCGCCACCCAGATCGGCAGCGGGGCCGACCGGGGCGAGAACGTCGGCTCCATGCCCACGAAGTCGAGGTCGTAGTGGCGGCCGGCGAAGGGGTCGATCGGACGTCGGTTGCGAGCGGCGTCCTCGACATGGCGAACCACGTCGATCACCTCGCCCATGCGGCCGATCGGCGGCTCGTAGGCCTGGCCGAAGTACCGCTCGGTCCAGTACTTCGGCGCGGCGCCGAGGCCGAGGGTGAAGCGGCCGGCGGCGAGCTGGTCGAGGTCGAGCGCCGCGCAGGCCGTCTCGAACGGGCTGCGCACGAAGGCCATGGCGATCCCCGACGCGACCTCCAACGTGGTGGTGGCCGCCGCAGCGATGGCGAGCTGGCCCCACGGCGGGCCGTAGACCTGGGTGCCCACCACGCCGCGGTAGCCCCTGGCCTCCGCTCGTCGTGCGGCCTCGACCACGGTGGCGGCGTCGGCCCCACGGGGCAGGCCCGTCCAGTACGCCCGCGTCTTCGCCATGTTCGTGCCTCTCCTGGTTGCAGCGCCGTCGGCCCGGGTTGCGTCGCAGCCGGCTCGCTCAGGCGGCAGGACCCTACCGGCCGCCATCGCTTTCGGGGTAGCAGGCCCGACGGTCCGGGAGCGCCCCGCGGCCCCGGGTGCGTGTGGCGCATGCCGTTCGGGGGTGGAACGGTCTCGAGTCGCTGCGACCCGAGACCGCGACCTTCGGCGAATCGACGTCGAATCGCCGCAACGGCAGGCGGGCTGCGTGCGCCGTCGGCCAGACTGGGCCGATGGCAGACGAGGTGCTCTACGACGTGCGTGACGGGGTGGCGACGCTGACCCTGAACCGGCCCGACCGGCTCAACGCCCAGACCGGCGCGATGTTCGAGGTGGCGCTGGGGTTCCTCGATCGGGCGGCGACCGACCGGGGGGTGCGGGTCGTCGTGCTGACCGGTGCCGGCCGGGCGTTCTCCGCCGGCGGTGATCTCAGTGCCATGAACGAACCGGCGGGTACCGAGGTGCCGCCCCGACCCGCCCGCGTGCGGGCCTTGCGGGAGCTGACCCGGACCTCGCAGATGCTGCACGAGATGCCGAAGGTGACGATTGCCGCCATCAACGGCGCGTGCGCCGGTGGCGGGTTCTCCTGGGCGATGGCCTGCGATCTCCGGTACGCCGCGGCGTCGGCCAAGTTCACCACGGCGTTCGTGAACGCCGGGCTGTCGGGCGACTTCGGGCTGACGTGGTTCCTGCCCCGCACGGTCGGCTCGACCAAGGCCAAGGAGCTGTTCTTCTTCGGCGACGTGTTCGGTGCCGCACAGGCCAAGGAGCTCGGCATCGTCAACGACGTGTTCGCCGACGAGGAGTTGGCGACACAGGTCGCAGCCCGCGCCGCCCGGCTGGTGGAGAAGTCCCCCCGCGCGCTCGCCGGCATCAAGGCCAACCTCAACGACGGTGGCAACCTGGACCTCGGCCGGCACCTCGAGATCGAGTCGGACCGTCTGATCACCCTGATCGGTTCGGCCGACAACCGGGAAGCGGCCGCGGCCTTCCTCGAGAAGCGCCCGCCCCGATTCGTCGACTGAGCGGCCCCGGCCCGGCGTCGCGACCCGGTGCTACCGTGCGGCCGTGGAGATCGGCGTTCTTTCCCTCGGCGACGTCCTGCCCGACCCCATCGGCGGCAACCTGCCGACCGATGCCCAGCGGACCCGGGCCATCGTCGAGATGGCCGTGGCCGCCGAGCCGTTGGGCTTCGACCTGGTGCATCTCGGCGAGCACCACGGCAGCGGTTACCAGTTGTCCGCCCCGCCGGTGGTGCTGGCGGCCGTCGGTGCCCGCACCACGACCATCCGGTTGTCGACGGGCGTGGCATTGGCGGCGAACCTCGACCCGGTGCGCATGGCCGAGGACTACGCCACCCTCGACGGGCTCAGCGGCGGACGGGCCGAGATCGTGGCCGGGCGGGGCAGTTACTTCGCCCGTACCTTCGAGTATCTCGGTCAGGACGCCCGGCAGAGCAAGGCGCTGTTCGCCGAGCACGTCGAGTTGCTGGTGCGGCTGTTGCGCGAGGAGAACGTGAGCCACCCCGGTGGGTTGCGCCCGGCGCTGGACGACTTCACCTCCCGGCCCCGTCCCGAAGGAGACCTACCGGTATGGCTCGGTGGGGGGAGCAGCCGTGACACGCCGGCGCTTGCCGCCCGGCTCGGCCTGCCGCTCATGCTGCCGAGCGTGTTCGCCCCGCCCGAGCAGTTCGTCCCCGCCGCCGAGGCATACCGTGCGGCATGGGATGCCGCAGGCCACGACGGCCCGGCCCGGGTCGGGGCGATCTGTCATTGCCACGTCGCGCCGACCACGCAACAGGCCCGCACCGTGTTCGAACCGCACTACCGCCAGTACTGGGGCTGGGTCCAGGACCTCGTCGCGGCGTACACCCCGAACGCCCCGCGGATGGCCTTCGACTTCGACACCATGCTGAACGGTCCGGCGATCTGCGGCAGCGCCCAGCAGGTCATCGACCGGGTTGGCGAGTGGCAGGCCATGTTGGGCCTCGACCGCTTCGCCTTCATGTTCGACCTCGGCGGTATGGCCCAGACCACGATGCTGGCCACCCTCGAACGCTTCGGGACCGAGGTCCTGCCCGCCATCCGCTGATCCCGGCTCGGGACGCGACGAGGGCGGGCCACCCGGAAGTGGCCCGCCCTCGGCAACCGGATCTCAGTGGGCGTCGTTCTCGCTCATCCCGGCGATGGCCAGGGCCTTACGCTTGGCGAGGTCCATGTCGTAGTGGTTGCGGGTCACGATGCGCTGGGCGTAGAGGCCGCCACCGGCCTGGATGTTGGTGACGAACTTCCAGCCGCCGTAGGCATCGGCGGTGAGGTCGCGGATGGTGTGCATCAGCATGGTGCGATACTCGCCGTCGGCGGCGCCGGTGGACATGTACTTGCGTGCCAGGTGGCCGACCTCCTCGTTCTCGAGATCGGCGGGCGCCGGCGCGGTGAGCACGGCACCGCCGGCGATGTCGTGCAGGTGCCGCACGATGTGGTTGTAGTTGGCGGCGGCGTGGAACTTGCCGGCATTGACGTACAGCTCGTTGGGGAACGCCGCGCCCTCGGGCCCGATGTTGCAGTTGGCGATGGCCGCCTCGAGGGTGGAGCGGATCAGCGTGGCGTGGATGATCATCTCGGAGATCTTCTCCTTGACGTGGCTGATCCCGGCGGTGCCGTTGGCCTCGGCCACCAGCTGCGCCAGGCCCACCAGCTCGTCGGCCTCGTCGACGAACGCCGACAGGCCACCGAGGCGCTCCCACAGGCCGAGCGAGTGCGCGAACACCGCGGCGTAGGACGTCTCGCCGTCGAGGAAGATCCGCTCGTTCGGCACGAACACGTCGTCGAAGATCACGAAGCCCTCGGGGTAGTTGTACCGGGAGGACACCGGGAACGAACGGGTGTCGTGGTGACGCGGCGCGTAGGTGGTGTTGATGATGCGCACACCGGGGGAGTTCACCGGCACGGAACAGGCGATCGACCACTCCTCCTCGCCGGGCTTCATGGCCTTGGTGGGGATGGTGAGCAGATCGTGGCCGTAGGACGCGCCGGTGATGTGCAGCTTGGCGCCGCGCAGCACCACGCCGTCGCGCTGACGGTCGACCACGTGGACGTACATGTCGGGGTCGTCCTGCTTGCCCGGGGGACGGCTGCGGTCGCCCTTGGCATCGGTGATGCACTGGGTGATGCGCACGTCGTTGCGCTGGGCGTCCTCGATGTAGGCGTTCATGCGCTCGATGTACTCGGGCTTGACGCCGGCCATGCGCCCGGCCGCGGTCTTGAGGGTCTGGATCGAGGTCGAGGTGACGTGCGCCATCATCCCGGCGTCGTGCAGCATCGGGATCAGCGCCCGCAGGTCGTCGGCGGAGCGCGGCACCCCGAGCAGGGGGCTGGTGGCGTCCGGAGCCGGGTCGAAGTACTTGTCGTAGGCCCGGGCGGTGAACTCGGCCGTCTGGCCCAGCAACGGATGCGCGGGCAGGTCGTCGACGCGCTCGCCCTCGAAGTAGGTGAGCCGACCGTCCCGCAGCGACTGCTTGTACTGCTCTCCCGTCAACATGGTGACCGTTCCCCCGGATCCGTTGTGGCGGTAGCCGGTCCGTCGGACGGCACACCGCGTCTGGTGCTGTGCGCTCCGAACCCTACTTGGCGCCGTTGTCGGCACCGGTGTCGGTCCCGGCGGACACCGCAGTCCCGCCGTGCAGCACCGACGGGGTGTCCGGGTTGGTCCCGTCGGGTCCCGCAGTGAGCCGCATCATCACCAGGCCGGTCACGATGGTGGCGCCGCCACCGAACCCGACGGCCACCCGAGCCCGGAACGGGGCCGGTCGACTCGGTCGGCTGGTGCGCACCCGCTCGGTCTAGCACCGCCGCCGGCCCGCCGGCCCGCCGGCCGCCACGACCGCGGCGACGGTCACGGTTAGGGTGACGCCACGCCGCCGGCGGGCACGAGGGCGGCACCCACCGAGCGAAAGGCAAGGCGATGGCCACGCAGCACAGCGCAAGGGACGGTTCATGAGCGCGATGCCGACGCGGCCCCGGGTTGCGGTCGTCCCGGGTGACGGTGCCTCGCCGCGGGCCATGGCCGCCACGTTGGACGTGCTGCGGGCGACCGGGGCCGACATCGAGTGGGACGTGTTGCCCGACGGTGCCGAACTGCAGCCGCTCAGCCCGCCAGAACGGGGCGAGCTGGTCCACCCCCGCCTCGATGCCGCCGACTCGGTACTGCTCGGCTCGACCGGCGGCGTCACGCCGGGCCCGATCTACCTGCGTTACCAGCGCGGGACCTGGGCCAACCTGCGGCCGGTCCAGTGGCGTCCGGGTTTCGCCTCGCCCTACGCCCGGCCGGAGGGCATCGACTACCTCATCGTCCGCGAGAGCCACGAGGATCTCTACATCGGCTTCGAGGGCGAGTTGTCGACGCTGCGGGCCAGCGGCCTCGCGGACGGCATCCGTGGCGTGCGCGTCCCGCCCGGCGTCGACGGCCGGTACGCGGTCAAGATCATCACCCGCGACTTCACCGAGCGCATCGCCCATCGGGCCTGCGCCGAGACCGTGGCCCGCAAGGCCGCAGGCCACCCGGGACGACTGACCATCGGGGCGAAGACCAACATGCTGACGGTGACCGATCGCTACTTCGCCGACATCTGTGCCGAGGTTGCGTCGGGGTACCCGATCGACGTCGAGACGGTCATCATCGACGACCTCGCCCACAAGCTGGCCCTGCGTCCCCACGACTTCGACGTGGTGGTGCTGCCCAACCAGTACGGCGACATCCTCGCCGACGGCGGCGCCGGCCAGGTCGGGGGCATGACCCTGACCCCGTCGGGCTGCTTCGGCGATGATTTCGCCTACTTCGAGGCTCCTCAGGGTGCCCCGCCCCCGGCGGACCAGGCCGATCGGGTCAACCCGACGGCGTTGATGCTGGCGGGCGCCTGGCTGTTGCGCCACGTCGGCCAGGCAGCCGCCGGTGAGCGGGTCGATGCTGCGGTCAGCACGGTGTACGCCACCGGTACGGTGCTGCCGGTCGACCAGGGCGGTTCGGCCACGACCGCGCAGTTCGCCGCTGCGGTCATCGCGGCGTTGGGCGGCTGACCGGCTGACGGGAGCCCCTGGCGCGCCGTCACCCCCCCGCCGGCGGGGAACTCGCCGGGAGGAGCGTCCGGGTCGCTCAGGGGGTTTCCTGCCAGTTGTGGTCGATTGCCATCGGCTGCAGGTCGTGCGGCCGCTGCAGCGGCGCGCCGCCGACGGGGACGACCCGGGCCAGGAACTCCACGACGGCGTCGGCGAAGATGTCGTTGCGGTCACCGGCGACCATGTGGGACGCGTCGGTCACGTTGACGTACTCGCTGTGCGGGCACAGCTCGAGGAAGCTGCGGGCGCCTTCCTCGCTCAGCACGTCGGACAGGCCGCCACGCACCAGCAGCGTGGGCAGCGTCAGCCGGCGGGCGCAGGCGGCCTGGCGCTCGTAGAGCGCCTCGAGGTCGGGCGCGCTGCTGCGCCAGCGCGGGTCCCAGTGCCAGTGGTAACGGCCGTCCGCGCCGAGCCGTACGTTCTTGGCCAGGCCGTCGAGCTTGCGCGGGGTACTGCGGTGCGGCTGGTAGTTGCCGATGGCGGCCGCCACCTCCTCGAGGGAGGCGAACCCGTCGGGACGCTGGTCCATGAATGACAGGATCTTGTCGACCCCCTCGGGCTCGAGCCGGGGGGCGGTGTCGACCATGACCAGTGCGGTGGCGTCGACGTGGTCGCTGCCGACGGCGGTGAGGCTGATGCCTCCACCCATCGAGGCGCCGACCAGGACCGGCCGGCGGTCTCCGAGGGCATGGACCAGGGCCACCAGGTCGGCCACCATCACATCGGGCCCGTACACCCCGTCGGCCGACCAGTCCGAGTCGCCGTGCCCACGGGCATCGACGGCGACCGCGTGGTAACCGGCCCGTCCGAGACGCTCGCCGGTGCCTTTCCAGGCATGGCGGGTCTGCCCGCCGCCGTGCAGCAGCAGCACCAACGGTCCGTCGGGGTCGCCCCAGGAATCGCCGGCCACGGTGATCCCGGTGGGCAGCGGCCAGCGGTGCAGGGGCTCGGGGGTGCCTGCCAGGCGGCTGCCTGCGCTCATGGTCGACTCCTTGCCGGGTCGGCAAGGGGCCGACGTCGGTGGGGGAGTGTATCCCTGTTGCATCCGACCATCGTTGCGGGGCCGGGCTTCGCCGGCGGGTCAGGTTCCGGGCGTCTGCGCTCCGCCGTTGGCGAAGCCCGGCAGCATCCATTGCCGGCGGATCGCCACCAAACGGATGGTCAGCACGACGCCGACCGCGCCCCAACGCAGCACGATCGGCTCGACCTCGGTCGCAGCGAGGACCGCGACGACCACCGCTCCGGCGAGGGCGGCGAGGGCGTAGATCTCGCTGACCAGGACCAGTGGACGCTCCCGGGCCAGCACGTCTCGGATCACCCCACCACCGGCCCCGGTCACTACGCCGAGCACCGGTGCGGTCCACGACGACACCCCGGCCCCGAGCCCGATGAGCGTGCCGGTGACGGTGAAGGCGGCCAGCCCGGCGGCGTCGGCCAGCAGCACGGCGAGGCGCGCCTCGAGCGCCAGGTCGGGAACGCGGTGGGCCAGGGCGATGACGACCACCGCCGTCGCCGCCGCGGTGACGATCGGCCAGGGGTGGTTCAACCAGCGCACCGGGGTGGCCCCGATCAGCAGGTCGCGCAGCGTCCCGCCGCCGACCGCGGTGACCACGGCGAGCACCACCACCCCGAGCCAGTCCATCCCGGCGCGCACCGCGGCCGTACCACCGGAGATGGCGAACGCGACCGTGCCGATGGCCTCGAGCACGAAGAAGGGGTCACGGTCGATGACGGCCACGGCCCCCAGTATGACGGGTGACGTCGGTGGGCGGGATCAGCCCGCCGGGTCCTGGCCCTTGAGCACGTGCTCCGGCGGCCACTTCCCGGGGATCCCGCCGGCTCCGAGCAGCACCTGGTGGACCGGTCCGAGCAGCTCGGCGAGCCGGGCGGTGCCGGCTGCACCGAGGCGTCGGGCCGGCTCTGCCGCGAGGGCATCGGTGTGCAGCTCGATGGCGCTGCGCCCGGCCCGACCGGCGGGGGTCAGCGCGCCGGCCCGGTCGAGCCAGCCGCGCTCCTGCAGCGTCCCGACCGCACCCTCCCATTCGGCGTCGTTCCAGCCCCGGATGGACTGCAGGGTCTGCTTGTTGCCGTGGCCCCGGGCGGCCATCAGCACCTGGCACTGGACCGGGTCGACCGAGGCCGCGGCGAGGGCGATGGCGTGGCTGTCGCCGCGGTGCTCGCGCAGCAGGGTGCAGGCATGCCACAGCTGCAGATGGGCCGGTTCCGGCCACGGCAGGGTGAGATGCCCCGCAAAGAGGGCCCGGGCGCCGGCGTCGACACCCTCGATGCTCTGGCGGGCCAGCTCGGCGGCCTCGGCGATGGAATCGTCGTAGGTGCCGGCGTGGTCACGGAAGATCCGCAGCCAGGCCCGGTCCACGGCGTCGAGGCGGATGTCGAGGGACTGCTCGGGGGTCACGTACTGCCACACCGAGGGCACCGCCCGTTGCACCATGCGCAGTGCGAACCCGTAGAACGTGGCGGTGATGACCTCGGGCTCGACCTTGCCCATCGGGGCGGAGCGGTACGCGAAGTACGACGTCCACCAGCCCTTGATGCCGAGCTCCGCGAAGACCTTGATCTCCGGCGTGTAGTAGGAGACGTTGTGGATCGGCGAGACCAGGCCGGCGAGCTGCCGGGCCAGCGGCAGAGCGGCCTGGTCGCCGACGGTGGGAACGGGGACTTCGGGCATCGGTCCGGGACCTCCTCGCAGCGGCGGATGGGCCGGTGCACCCTAGCGGTCGTGACCGTGGCGGGTGGGCCCCGGACGCGACGCTGCCGTGCCCGTCGGGGCACGGCAGCATCGAGGGACCGGGATCGACCGGGACCGGTCGGACCGGTGCAGGATCAGCCGGTGGTGGCGGGCGGCCAGGCGGTGATCGCCGGCCACAGCGCCGCGCCGCCGGCGGCGGCCAGGCTGCGGCCCAGCGCCGCGGCCCACTCGGCTTCCGATCCGTGCTCGTCACGCCAGGACCACAGACGCCGGGTGGTGTACTGCAGGCGGTGCTCGTCGGTGTAGCCGATGGCGCCGTGGATCTGGTGGGCCAGCTTGTTGATGATGCCGACCGCCCGGCCGGTCACCGTCTTGGCTGCGGCGATGACCCGCATGGCCTCGGCCTCGTCGGCCCCGGCGGCGACGACGTCCACCGCGTTGTCGGCGGCGGCCTCGGCCGCCGCAGCCTCGCCGGCCATCTGCGACAGGTACTGCTGCAGCACCTGGAACTTGCCGATCGGCTTGCCGAACTGCTCGCGCTCGTTGCAGTACTGCACCGACAGCTCGGCCGCCTGGGACAGCGCACCGGCCATCAGCAGCGACCGGGCCAGCGCGCCACGGGCGTGGACCTGGGCCACCGACGGACCCGGTACGTAGGACGCGCCCGACACCGTGACCTCCGCCCACGGTTCGCCGGCGTAGTTGCGGCCCGAGGCGCCGAGGGTGACGGCGTCCTTGCCGACGACGGCGACCCCCTCGTCGGTGACCACCACGAAGGCGTCGGCGACCGGGGCCCAGTAGGTGCGGGTCCCGTTGCCGACGACGACCGCGACGGGGCCTTCGGGCAGCGGCAGGCCGGCCTGCTCGCACACCCAGCCGCCCACGATGGACAGCTCGGTCAGCGGTACCGGTGCGGCATGGCGCCCGGCGGCCTTGGCGATGGCGGCGGCGTCCTGCAGGGTGCCGCCCGAACCGCCGGCCGACTCGGCGAGGCCGACGGTGGCCATGCCCGACTCGGTCAGGGCCTTCCACAGGTCGGCGTCGAGGCAGCCCTCGGCGGCGCCCACCTTCTCGGGTTCGCACAGGTCACCGAGCATCGACTCGATGGTCTCGATCAGCAGCGGATCGACGGTGCTCATCAGCGCACTCCCAGCTCTCGGGCGACGATGCCGCGCAGGATCTCGTTGGTGCCGCCGCGCAGCGTGAAGCCGGGTGCCGACAGGATTGAATCGGCCAGCAGCTGGTCGAAGCGCTCGTTCACGCCCGGGGGCACGAGGCGGCGGGCCACCTCGGGGATCTCGCCCTCGAGCTGCGTGCCGAGGTCCTTGACCAGGGCGGCCTCGGTGACCGGGGAACGGCCGGCGTCGAGCGACATCGCCACCGAGATGCACAGCCGGCGCAACGCCGTCATCCGCCCGACGAGGGTGGCGATCTCGGCGGCGGCCTCGGCAGAGGGGTTGGGCCCCACCGCATCGACCAGCGCTGCCAGCAGCGGGTAGGTGGACAGGATGCGCTCGGGGCCGGAACGCTCGTAGGCCAGCTCGCCGATGACCTGGGCCCAGCCGTTGCCCTCGACGCCCAGCATCATGTGGTCGGGCACGAACACGTCGGTCATGACCACCTCGTTGAAGTGGTGGTGGCCCGACAGCAGGCGGATCGGGCGGATCTGCACGCCGGGGGAGCGCAGGTCCAACACGAACTGGCTCATGCCGTTGTGCTTGCCGTTGGCCTCCGCCTGCGGGGTGGTGCGCACCAGCACGATGAAGTACTGGTTGTTGTGGGCCTGGCTGGTCCACACCTTGGTGCCGTTGATCGTCCAGCCGCCGTCGACCTTCTTGGCGCTCGAGCGGATCGACGCCAGGTCGGAGCCGGAGTCGGGCTCGGACATGCCGATCGAGAAGTAGATCTCACCACGCACGATGCCCGGCACCAGCTCCTCGCGCAGCGCGTCGTTGCCGTGCTTGATGATCGCCGGGCCGCTCTGCCGCTCGGCGATCCAGTGGGCGGCGATGGGTGCGCCGTAGGCCAGCAGCTCCTCGACCACCACGAACCGGTCGAGGGCGGAGCGTTCCTGGCCGCCGTACTGCTTGGGGTAGGTCAGGCCCAGGAAGCCCTCGGCGCCGAGCTTCTTGGAGAAGGTCGGATCGTGTCCCGACAACCAGGTGTCGGCCCGCGGGGTGAACGATCCGTTGGCCAGTTCGGCCTCCAGGAACGCCCGGACACGGGTACGGATCTCTTCGGTGGATGCCGGCAGCGCGGCGTCGGGGAAACTGAGGCGGTTGGCCATGCACCCAGTTTTCAGCCCGGAGGGGTGCTTTGGCGAATCAACGGGTCGATGACGTGGGCCGATGGGCTTCGCCCCGGTGCCGTCCGGCGGTCCCGGAACGGTGCGGGCGGGGTGGCCGGCCGACCGCGACGCGCCGGGTCGAGGGCCCGTAGGCTGCGGCGTCGTCGCAGAACCAGCCCGGAGGAGTACCGATGATCGGCGAGGTGCTTGCCCTGCCCCGAGCGCAGTGGACCCTGGTGGAGGCGGTGCGCCGTCAGGCGGCCCGCCTCGGTGAGGCCGAGTTCCTGTCCTTCGAGGACGAGGTGCTCAGCTTCGCCGAGCTCGACCGGCGCTCCGACGTCGCCGCCACGGCCTTGGCCGCACTGGGGGTGAACCCCGGCGACCGGGTGTTGGCCCTGGTCACCAACTCGGCGGCGTTCGTGGTGGCCATGATCGCCACCCACAAGCGCCGGGCGGTGTTCACCCCCGTCAACACCGAGCTGAAAGGTGCCTTCCTCGAGCACCAGGTCCGCAACAGCGAGCCGGTGGTGGTCGTGGTCGACGCCGAGCTGGTGGCGTCCTTCGCCGGGGTCGACACCGCCGGGATCGGTCCGTGCGAGGTGGTGGTCGTCGGCCACGAGATCCCCGATGACCTGCCGGAGGGCCTGCGCCGCTCCGGAGTGCGCACCTGGGGCGGTCTGCTCGAGGCCGGCGTCGTCGACCAGGCCGCGGTGCTCACCCCCGAGCCCCAGGACATCTGCACGATCATGTACACCTCGGGTACCACCGGCCCGTCCAAGGGCGTGCTGATGCCCCAGGCGCACTGCTTCCTGTTCGCCAAGGGCGCTGCCGAGGCGGTGGCGCTGCGAGAGGGCGAGGACCGCTACTTCGTGTGCATGCCGTTCTTCCACGCCAATGCGCTGTTCATGCAGGTCTACGCCTGCCTGGTGGCGGGTGCGCCGGCGACGGTGGTCAAACGCTTCAGCGTCAATGCCTGGCTCGACCAGGTCATCGCCTGCGGGGCCACGGCGACCAACGCCCTCGGGGTCATGCCCGAGTTCATCTTCCGCCGGCCGTCCGACCCTCGAGACCGTTCGCACCGCCTGACCCGGGTCATGGCCGTGCCGGTCGGCGAGGACTGGGGCGCAGCGTTCGAGGAGCGTTTCGGGGTCCGGCTGGTGCAGGGCTTCGGGATGACCGAGGTGAACATGGTGGCCTACAGCGACCCGGCCGATCCGGTGATGGCCGGTTGCGCCGGACGGGTGCTCGAGGAGTACTTCGAGGTGGTGGTGGCCGACCCCGAGACCGATGAGCCGCTGCCCGCCGGGCAGGCCGGGGAGATCCTGGTGCGGCCCAAGGTGGCGTCCTGCTTCAACCAGGGCTACTTCCGTATGCCGGACAAGACCGTCGAGGCGTATCGCAACCTGTGGTTCCACACCGGCGACGCCGGCCGCTTCGATGCCGAGGGCCGGCTCTACTTCATCGACCGGCTCAAGGACCGCATCCGTCGACGGGGCGAGAACATCTCCTCCTACGAGATCGAGCAGGTCCTCAACGAGCACCCGTCGGTGCTCGAGAGTGCGGCGGTCGGGGTGCGGGTCGAGGGCGCCGGCGGTGAGGAGGAGATCAAGGCGGTGCTGGTGCTGCACCCCGGTGCCGACGCCGGGTTCGATCCGGTCGCCCTGCTCGACTACTGCGTCGAGCGCATGCCCCGGTACGCCGTGCCCCGGTTCATCGAGGTGGTCGCCGACCTCGACAAGACGCCGTCGGGCAAGGTGCGCAAGCAGGCCATGCGCGACGGCGGGGTCACCCCGAACACCTGGGACCGCGAGTCGGTCGGCTACACGATCAAACGCTGAAACGATCAAACGCAGAAACCGGTGAACGCCGGCCCGGACGCTGTCCTACGGTCCGGTGGATCCCGTCGAACCGGACAGTTCGCTCGCTCACCCCTCCGAAAGGCCCGCCGTGTCCACGGAAACACCCCTCGATCCGCCCCTGCCCGGCGACCTGTCCCACCTCTACGTCGAGGCCCGCGGTGAGGGGCCGCTGATGGTGCTGACCCACGGCGGCGGTGACACCGCCGACACCTGGTCGGGCCAGTCCGAGGCGTTCGCCGACCGGGGCTGGACCACGGTGGCCTGGGACCTACGGGGCCACGGACGGTCGGCAGCCCCGGCCCTCGAGGGGTACTACAGCCGCGAGACCGCTCTGGCCGACCTCGAGGCGCTGACCGCGGGCGAGTCGGTGGTCCTCGTCGGCCACTCGCTCGGCGGGTACCTGTCGATGGCGTTCACCCTGCGCCATCCCGCACAGGTCCGGGCGCTGATCCTGGTGGCCGCGGGCCCCGGCTTCCGCGACCCCGAGGCCCGGGCCCGGTGGAACGCCAACGTGGCCGGTGCCATCGCCCGCTTCGGCATGCCGGCCGAGGCGGCGGGCATCCTGGCCCAGCACGACTCGTGGGTCATCGACGAGCTGGGCTCCATCGCAGTGCCGGTGCTGCAACTCGCCGGCGCGCGCGACGACCGCTTCCTGCCATCGCTCGACTACGTGGGGACCCGTCTCGGCGGTCCGAACCGCTCCGTGGTGGTTCCCGAGGCCGGCCACCACGTGCATCGCAAGGCGGCTGACGCCGTCAATGCCGAGATCGTGGCGTTCCTCGACGAGCACGGTCTCACGCCGAGCTGACCGCCGATGCGGTCGGTCAGTTCGACACGGTGAAGGTCGGGCTGGTGTCGGTGGTAGCTCCGGTGAGCCGGCTCACCAGGAATGCGATGCTGTGGTGCAACTCCTCGATCGGCACCGCCGGGTGCAGGCCGGGGTTGGCGTGCAGTCGCTTGTCGGCAGATCCCAGCGCGTCGAACAATGCCAGATACTCCTCACGGGAGAACAGCTCGTCCTCGAGTTGCCACAGGAACAGCACCGGGCAGGTGATGGCCTTCGCCGCAGCGGTGACCCGGGGCCGGTAGTGATCGGGCCCGGTGATCCCCATCAGGCCGAGCACGGCCACCTCGATACGGGGCTCGGCAGCCACGAACGGGGCGCCGAAGATGGTGCCCATCGACAGTCCCCAGTACCCCACCGGGCCGGTGCCTACCTCGGGCAGCGACCGGACCTGGTCGAGGGCGAAGCGCCAATCGGCGACCATGTCCTCGACGCTGCCCTCCCGGCGCCATTCCGGCCAGAACGACTCCCGGCCGCCCGGGGCCACGAAGCGCCGGCCGTGCACCGGTCCGTCGATGGACAACACGAAACAGCCGTGCTCGCCGGCCAGGCGACGGGCCAGCCACGGGATCGGTGCCTGGTGGCGGTCGCCGGACGCGCCGTGCCCGCAACAGATCAGCGGGGCGCCGGGCTGCACGCCGTCGGGCTGCCACAGCACCCCCGAGACCAACCGCCCGTCGCGGTCGAGGTCGAACTCGCGCTTGAGCAGCGCGCCTTCACGTTGTTCGTCGACGAAGCTCACCGCCGGAGTCTGCCAGCCCGCTGCACCGGGTGCGGCCGATCACGGCGTTGCTCGACGGTGACGCCGTTGCGGTGGCCGCTGACGGAGCGGTCGCCGGCCTCCGGTCCCGGGGTGGGTGCTACGTTCCGCCGATGGCCGCCGAACCCGCCCGTCCCGCCGCTGCGCCCCTGGTCGGACGCATCACCCATCCTGCTGCCGAGGGCATCGTCTACGGGCCGGGCACGACCCGGGCCGAGCTGGGCAAGTTGCTCGATCGTTGCGGGGTCGGGCGGGCGTTCGTGGTGACGACGCCGTCGGTGGTGCGCTGCGGGCTCGCCGAGCGCGTCGAGGCGATACTCGGCCCCCGCTTCGCCGGCCGGTTCGACGGCTCCCGCGAGCACACGCCCGAGCCGGTGGTGCTGGCCGGTGCCGCAGCCGCTGCGGCCAGCGGGGCGGACGGCCTGATCAGCCTCGGGGGCAGCTCGGTGGTCGATCTGACCAAGGGCATCGCCATGGTGCTGGCCGAGGGCGACGACCTCAGCCGCCTCCGGGTCGAGTTCCATGCCGGCCAACCAGGCCGCAACCGTCGCCCCGAGCTCGATCAGCCGAAGCTGCCGCACCTGTCGCTGCCCACGACGCTGTCGGGGGCCGAGTTCACCGGGGCCGCCGGCATCACCGACCCGATCGGCGGGGTGAAACAGATCTACCGCGACCCGAAGCTCACCCCGCGCTGGGTCGTGCTCGACCCCGAGCTGACCCGCGACACGCCGGCCGCGCTGTGGGCCGCGACCGGGATGAAGGCGCTGGCCGACACCGTCGAGGTGCTGTGTTCACGCCGGGCCACGCCGTTGTCCGATGCGGTGGCCGTGGCCGCGTTGGCCATGTTGTTGGAGGAACTTGGCCCGGCGACGGCTGATCCGGACAACCTCGGGGCCCGGGGCCGTTGCCAGTTCGCCGTGGGCATGGCGCTGCCGCAGCTGGCGATGGTCGGGGTCGGCCTGGTGGCGGGTTTGCGTCACCAGCTCGGCGGCGGGCTCGGCGTCGGCCACGGGGTGGCCTCGACCATCGTGTTGCCCCACGTGCTGCGCTGGAACGCTCCGGCGGCCGCCCCGGCGTTGCAGCGCGCTGCCCAGGCCGCCGGCGTCGGTGGTGGCGATGGCGCCGTCGAAGCGCTGGTGGCCACCATCGAGCAGCTCACCCGCACGCTGGGACTGCCCACCCGGCTGCGCGACGTCGGTATCGCCGAGGACGACCTGGCAGGCGTGGCCGATCACGTGCTCGGCGACGGTGCCCTCGCCACGAACCCGCGGCAGGTCACCGACGCTTCCGAGGTCCTCGAGGTGTTGCACGCCGCCTGGTGATCGCCTGACGGCCTGCGCTCAGGGCGTGGCGTCGGGCGTACCGGGCGCGTCGGAAGCCCCGGGGGTGTCGTCCGGGGTGCGGCGGAAGGTCCGGCGCAGGTCGTCGCTGATGTCGGCGAAGGTCGTGGCGATGGCCTCCGACAACGCGGTTCCGGTCTGGCGGACGTCGTCTTTGACCGCAGGATCCTTCACCGCTGCACCGACGGCGTCGAACACCCCGTCGAGCGCATCGGCAAGCTTGCGCACCGCCTCGTGGACCCGCTCGTCCCGGGCGGCGTCGGCGGCGCCGGTCGATCCGCCCTCGGCGATTCGGGCCTGTTCGAAGTGGTACCGCAGCTTCTGGCCCAGCCCGCTGACGTGGGACCCGACCTCGCTCCATTTGTTCGATGCATCTGCCATGGTGCCATTGTCGCCAGCCCGTCGATCCTGTCTGCAGGGCCGGTCGGCACCATGGCACGGCCGACCGGCCCATTCCGCACCGCGAGGGTCCACGGAACCGGCCGGTTCCGGTCCTGTGGCCGGTACCCGCCGGTTGGGCTGGCGGCCGGGCGCGCTGCTGGGGAAGGCTGGTCGCGGCGTCCGCACAGGGGGGTACGCCAGGGGGATCGACGATGAAGATCGCAGTGGAGTTTCCCAGCGTGGCGTTCCGGGAGGGGCCCAAGCAGGTCGCCGCGGTGGCCCGGGCCATCGAGGAGATCGGCTACGACGAGCTCGCCGTGTTCGACCACGTGGTCATGGGGTACCCGACCGAACGCCGGTCCGCCCCGCGGTACCCGTCGAACATGCCGGTGCTCGAGGCGTTGATCCTGCTGGGTTTCGCCGCCGCGGTCACCGAACGGGTCAGCCTGTCCACCGAGGTGCTGGTACTGCCGCAGCGGCAGCCGGTGCTGGTGGCCAAGCAGGTCAGCACCATCGACACGCTGTCGGCCGGCCGGATGCGCCTCGGCGTGGGTGTCGGCTGGCAGGAGGCCGAGTTCGAGGTGCTGCAGACCTCCTTCAAGGACCGCGGCCGTCGCATGGACGAGGCGATCGAGGTGCTGCGGGCGTACTGGGGCCAGGAACGCATCGATCGTGATGGCCCGTATTACCCGGCCGACGGCATCGCCATGGACCCCAAGCCGCCGCAGGGAGGCAACCTGCCGATCTGGATCGGCGGGCTCACCGACGCCGCGCTGCGTCGCACCGGTCGCCTCGGTGACGGCTGGATGGGTTCGGCCACCGGCAGCGACGAGGGCGTGGTGAAGGCCATGGCCAAGATCCGCACCTATGCCGAGGAAGCCGGCCGGGACCCCTCGGCCATCGGCATGCAGCTGATGCTGGCTCCACCGCCCACCGACGCCGAGGGCAAGACGTTCTACGCCGACCATGACCGGGTGGTACGCCGGGCCGAGCAGATCGCGGCCATGGGCTGCGACTGGACGGCGGTGAACGCCACCGCCATCTTCCAGGCCGGTGCCCGCTCGGTCGATGCCATGATCGAGCAACTCGCCAAGATCCACGGCAAGCTGCGCGACGCCCTCGGCTGAGCATCGCCGACGCCGCTGCGTGGGCGGGTGGCCGGGACTACGGTGCCGCCATGTCCGCCATGGCGCCCGGCCAGCCCGATCCCCATCCTCATGCCCACTCGGTGATCACCACCGAGGCCGAGCTCGACGCGCTCTACGGCGACCCGGTCCCGGCCGCGGTCACCAAGGAGCTGACGTTCATCTCCGAGGACTACCGAGCCTTCATCGAAGCGTCGCCGTTCGTGCTGCTGGCCACCGCCGGGCCCGAGGGACTCGACTGCTCGCCTCGTGGCGAGCTCGGTGGCGTGGTGCGCGTCGCTGACGCGCGCACCCTGTTGCTGCCCGACCGGCGAGGCAACAATCGGGTCGACTCGTTGCGCAACATCGTGCGCGATCCCCGGGTCGGGCTGCTGTTCCTGGTTCCGGGGGTGGGGGAGACCCTGCGGGTCAACGGCCGGGCCTCGTTGCGTACCGACCCCGGGCTGTGTCGCAGCTTCGCCGGTCCCGATGGCGACAAGGTCCCCACCTGCGTGATCGCGGTCGAGGTCGAGGCGGTCTACATCCAGTGCCCCAAGGCGTTGACCCGCTCGCAGCTGTGGGACCCGGCCCACTTCGTGGCCCGTGACCGTCTTCCCTCGGTCGGCCAGATGATCCAACGGATCGCCGACGGGGTCGTCGGGGCCTGACACCGCGGCCGCGTCAGCGCCCGTTATCGCGGCTCAGCGCCCGGCGACCGCGGTGAGGATCCGGGTGCGCTCGGCCGGTTCGAGGCCGTGCACGTACAGGCACAGCACGTCGAGGCCGGTCTCGGCATAGGCGTCGATGGCGGCACGGACCGCGCCGAGGTCACCCGAGTCGAGGCAGGTCCCGGCCACCACGGCCTCGGGGTCGGCGAGGCCCTGGGCCATGAAGTGCTGGTGGTAGTTGGCCATCTGGTCGTAACCCACGGCATCGGGCCGCAGGGTCGCGGCCGTACCAACCCGTATGTAGAGCACGGTCTGGGCCTTGCGGTACGGACCGGTCGCGGCCCGGACCGTGTCGACCGTGGTCGCTGCGGTGGCCGGGGTCAACCAGTTGAGGACGACGCCGTCGCCGTGGGTCGCGCCCAGGGTCACCATCTTCGGGCCGAGGGCGCCGACGAGGACCGGGAAGTCGTTGCCGAAACGCAACCGGCCACGCCAGTCCTTCAGCTCGTCGAGGCAGTGGCGCACCGTCGCCAGCGGCGAGGTCGGGAACGGTACCTCGAAGCGGGCGGCGAGCTCGCGGTGTGACACCCCGATGCCGAGGTCGAACCGTCCGCCGGACTGCTCGGCCAGGGTCCCGGCCCGCAGCGCCAACTGCGGCATCCGCTGGAAGATGGCCTGGGCCACCCCGACCGCGCCGACGAGGGTCGTGGTGGCCTCGAACACCGCCGAGAGCGTCACGAACGGGTCTCGGCCCAGCAGCCGGCCCTCGTTGTCGACCTGGCCGCCCTCGGGCAGGTACAGGTGGGAGTAGCCGAGGCCCTCGGCCTGTCTGGCCAGGCCGACCACATCGGTTACGGGGAGATCACGGACGCAGACACCGAGTTGCACGGAGCGGACCGTAGCGCCCCTGCCACCGGCGCTCAGTACGCGCCGTCGGCCCGCAGCGCCTCGATGTCCTCCCAGCTGAAGCCGGCCTCGAGCAGCACCTCCTCGGTGTGCTGACCCAGCTCCGGTGCCACCACCCCGACCCGGGTCGGGGTCTCGCTCATGAGGATCGGGTTGCCGACCATGCGCATCGGCCCCCAGGCGGGGTGCTCGACGTCGACCAGATAGCCGTTGACCAGCGCCTGGGGGTCTGCGGCGACCTCGGCGTGGTTGCGCACCGGGGCGAAGCGCTGGCCGGTGGCGGCGAGGCGTTCGCACCACTCGGCGGTCGTCCGGGTGGCGAAGATGGCGCTGAACTCACGGCGCATCTCGGCCTTGATCTCCGGGGTGACCAGATAGCGGCCGAACCTCGGGTGCTCGAGCAGGTCCGGCCGTTCGACGGCCTCGCACATGCCGGGCCAGAGGTGCTCCGGGCAGCCGGCGATGGCCAGGTACCCGTCGCTGGTGGGGAAGATGCCGTACAGGGCGTGAACCAGCGGATGGCCGCCGTTGGAACGCCCGGCGAGCTGCCCGGTCATGAGGTAGTGGGTGTACTCGAAGGCCTGGGCCCAGATCTGCCCGCCGAGCAGTGAGACGTCCACCCGCTGGCCCCGGCCGGTGGTGGCACGGGCCATCAGGGCGGCGAGGATGCCGATGGTGAGGTTCTGGGCCCCACCGTGGTCGGCCATCAGCGCCGCGACCGGGGTCATCGGCCCGCCGTCGTCGCCGGTGGTGGAGATGAGCCCGCCCATGGCCTGGCCGACCATGTCGGCCCCCTCGCGCTGGGCATCGGGCCCGAGCGGGCCGAGGTAGCTGCCGGCGGCCCAGACCAGGCGCGGGTTGATGCGGGCGAGGTCCTCGTAGCCCAGGCCCCAGGCGTCGAGGGTGCCGGGGGCGAAGTTCGACAGCACGACGTCCGCTGTGGCGACGAGCCGCTCGAAGGCCCGTTTGCCGCCGGGTGTGCGCAGGTCGAGGGTGATGCTGCGCTTGTCCCGGTTGCACGCCACGAACACGCTCGAGGTGCCGTAGTCGGCCAGCACGTCGACATGGCGGCCCATGTCGCCGATACCGGGCAGCTCGATCTTGACGACCTCGGCCCCCAGACCGTGCAGCATGGCCGCCGACTGGGGACCTTGGACGAGGGTGGAGAGATCCAGGACACGGATTCCGTCGAGTGCAGCGACCATGGCGGTCACCGTACTTTCCCGACGAGGCTCCCCGGCGTGCTGGGCCGGGCCCGGTGTGCTGCTGCTGCCCGGTCAGCTCGCGGCGGCGACGCGCTCCGGGCGGGCCCGACGCGAGGTCAACGGCTCGTTGAGCTCGATGCCGTTGCCGCACGGGTCCTTGAAGAAGCACTGCCGGCCGACGTGGGCGATCTCGGAGACCTGCGAGACCTTGATGCCCTGGGCCATCAGCTCGTCGCGGACCGCGTCGAGGTCGGCCACGTGCAGGGCGAAGTGCGGGCCCTTGGGCGGGACGAAATCGTCGCTCTGGATCAGGTGGACCTGACGACCGTCGGGCAGGCCCAACCAGGATCCGGGAAAGCCGAAGTCGGGCCGGGGGAGCTTCGCCAGGCCGAGGACATCGGTGTAGAAGCGTTCGGCGGCCTCGGTGTCGGCGACGTTGAGCGAGATGTGGTGAACCCCGAGAAATTCCATACCGGGATCGTACGCCTCGACCGTGCAGGTCGCGTGCCGAAACGGCCCGGACGCGCCGCAGGCGGCCCCCCGGTGGACCGGAGCGCCGCCTGCGGGTGATCGGGTGGATCAGGCGTGGTTGGTGACCATCTCGTCGCCGCCGATGGGCAGCAGCGAGGTGTCGATGCCGTACAGCTCGGCGACGTTGTCGCACAGGATGCCGCGGCGTTGCTCCTCCGTGAGGTGGCTGGTGTGCTCGGTCAGCATCTCCTGGCTCCACGGCCACGTCGAGTCGGAGTGCGGGAAGTCGTTGGCCCAGCACAGCCGGCGCCAGTTCATCTGGTCGGCGTTGCGGAAGGCGATGAAGTCGTCCTGGAACGTCATGTAGATGTGCTCACGGAAGTACTCCGAGGGCATCTTGTCGACGTTGGCGGTCAGCCACTTGCGGTGCCGGTTGTAGGCGTGGTCCATCCGGTACATGTAGTGCGGGGCCCAACCGGCGTCGGCCTCGACGCAGACCAGCTTGAGGCGGGGGTTGCGCTCGAACACGCCGCCGAGCACGAACATGCCCATGATGTCCTGGCAGCCCCGGATGATCGACAGGAAGCCGTTCATCTTCGGGCCACGGTTACGGTTGAGGCCGTCGGCGGTGCTGGTGAGGATGTGGAAGCTCGGCACCAGCCCGAGGTCGACGCAGGCGTCCCAGAACTCGTCGTAGATCGGCGAGTCGTAGTCCTCGACCTGCGGGTTGCCCGGCATCATCACGCCGCGCATGCCCATGGCCTTCATCTTCTCGAGGTCCTTGATGCCCTCCTCCGGGGAGCGCATCGGGGTCTGGCCGAGGGCCAGTAGCCGGTTGCGGTCGAGGTCGCAGTACTCGGCGATCCAGCGGTTGTAGGCGTCCATCGCGGCCTTCTTGTAGTCGAAGTCCGGGTGGTTGCACAGCACCATGCCGACGGAGGGGTAGATGACCTCGGCGGAGACGCCGTCACGGTTCTGGTCGGCGAGACGGTAGGACGAGTCGTAGCCCGACTTCGGCAGATCCGAGTAGCGGGCCTTGGTGTTGAGCTCGTCGGCCTTCTGGCCGGCGGCGGCCACCAGACCCATCGGGATCGAGCGCTTCATCCCGTCGATGACGTACACGTCACCGTGGTTGTCGGTCTCGACGACCCGGGGGGCCACATCGACGTACTTGCTGTCGATGTAGTCCAGGTAGGTGTTCGGTGCCTCGGTGATGTGCGAATCAGCCGAGATGATCGGAAAGTCGACCTTCACGTGTTCCCCCAACGCGGTTGCCGGGCGACGTGCCCGATGCCCTGCAAGTTACACCCCGTCGGCGTGGACCGGGCACCCGGGCACCGGGGCTGCGGTCGGGACCGCGCAGCTCAGCGCCAGTCGATGCCGACCGAACCGAGCACGCCGAAGTCGGCGACGACCCTGCTGCCGGCCTCGGCGCCGAACACGTCGGTGCACACCCCGGTGGTGACCAGGTCGCCGGCCCGCAGCTGTTTGCCGTGACGGGGCAGCTCACCGGCCAGCCACGCCAGCACGGTGAGCGGGTGGCCGAGCACGGCGGCCCCGGTACCGGTGCTCGCCACCACGCCGTCGATGCGGGCCTCGAGGGCATGGTTCGCCAGGTCGAGCTCGCGCCAGTCGCCGTCGTAGGGCAGGCCCTGGACCCATCCGCCGTGGATGGCGTTGTCCGCGGCGATCGACGGCGCCCCGAGGGACCAGTCGGCGAAACGATGGTCGACGATCTCGATCGAGGGGAACACCGCGTCCACGAACGGCGCGATGGACGCGGCGTCGTAGGGCCCGCCGTCGGTGGGCACGTCGGCGCCGAGCCGCAGGCCGAACTCGCACTCGATGACCCGGGTGGTGAACCGGCCGGCCTCGAGCGTGGCCGGGGAGGGCCACACCGAGTGGCTCAGCAGCCGGCCGAACAGCGGCGAGGTCACCTGCAGTGCTTGCTGGGCGATGACGTTGGTGCAGGCCACCTTGTAGCCCACGGTCCGGCCGCCGTGCTCGGCGCACAGTCGCTCGACGAGCCGGTCCTGGATCGCGTAGGCGTCGTCGAGGTCGACGGGCCGGATCGCGACCGGGATCTCGGCCAGACGCTCGCCGCTGCGGCGGTGGGCGGCGAGCAGGTCGGCACCGTCGACGACCGCTTCGGGACTGAGCGTTGCCATGACGACGACCTCGGTGTTCGGGGGCAGGAGGGACGACCGGGCGGGATGACCGGGCGGGACGGCGGTCCACTCCAGCAGCGCCACTCGGTGTTGTCAACGGCCATGCGCCCGGCCCGTGTCCGCCGGTGGCGGGCGTGGTCCGGTCGGTCTTTGCCATGCTGCCGGGGTCCTGTCGGTCGGGTGCTCCGGTGTCGCCGGAGCGCTGCGGTCGCCACCCCGTGAGAGGAACACCGTCATGCTGCTGGAGAACAAGGTCGCGATCGTCACCGGAGCCGCGTCGGGCATCGGGGAGGCCAGCGCCCGGCGTTTCGCCAAGGAAGGGGCCATGGTCGTCGTGGCCGACATCCGCCATGCCAAGGCTGAAGCCGTGGCCCAGGCCATCCGTGACGAACAGGGCGAGGCCGTCTCGGTGGAGGTCGACGTCGCCGACGCCGCATCCGTCGAGGCGATGGTTGCCGCTGCCATTTCCCAGTACGGGCGGCTCGACGTGCTGTTCAACAACGCCGGGACCCTGCGCCCGGGCACCGCCGTGGAGTTGAGCGTGGCGGACTGGGACTTCGTCATGGCGGTGAACGTGCGCTCGGTGTTCCTCGGCGCCAAGTTCGCAGTCCCGCACATGGTGTCCCAGGGCGGCGGCTCGATCATCAACACGGCGTCGATCTCCGGCCTGCACGGCGACGGCGGTGCCATCTGCTACGCCGCCTCCAAGGCCGCGGTCATCAACCTGACCCGGGCGCTGTCCACGGACCACGGTCCCCAAGGGGTGCGGGTCAACGCCATCTGCCCGGGCACCATCGAGACGCCGCCGGTGAAGCGGATGATGGCCGAACCGGTGGTGCTCGAGCGCAACGTGAACGCCCACGCCCTGCGTCGTCTCGGCCGGCCCGAGGAGATCGCCGCCGCCGCCCTGTGGCTGGCGTCGGACGAGTCCTCGTTCGTGTCGGGCGAGGCCATCGTGGTCGACGGTGGCCTACGGGCCCAGTCGCCGCTCGGGGTGCTCGCCGACCCCCGCCCGGCCTCGAAGCGGGCCTGAACCGGGTTCGCTCCGGCCCTTGCGGTTCCGGCTCGGCACGCCGGGCCGGAACCACCCCGTGACGCGCCGCCGGCCGCCGGCGAGTAGAAAGCAACCCATGGCGCTCACCATGGAAGACCTGCTGGCCAAACAAGAGATCGCCGATGTGATCCACCGCTATGCGCGGGGCATCGACCGGATCGACATGGACCTCGTGCGGTCCTGCTACCACCCCGATGCCTACGACGACCACGGCTCGATGAAGGGCAACGTCGACGAGTTCATCGCCGGGGCGGAGCAGTTCCTGCCAAAGTTCGTGGCCACCATGCACTTCATGGGCAACATGCTGATCGACCTCGACGGCGACGTGGCCCGGGCCGAGACCTACGCCGTGGCGTACCACCGTGAACAGCTCGCCGACGGTTGCGGCCGCGACGACATCTGGGGTATCCGCTACGTCGACCGCTTCGAGAAGCGCGACGGCAACTGGCTGATCGCCTACCGGGTGGTGGCGCAGGAATGGCGCCGGGTCGACCCGGTCCCCGCCGGACGGGTGCGCGGTGGTGGCCCCGGCATGTGGGGCACCCGTGACGGCAACGACGCCATCGACTGGGTGCTCGACGCCCGCGGTCCCGCCGCCGGCTGAGCCGATTGCACCGGCGGGGACCGAGGGTCACCGTCCCCGTGGGTCGACGGAGCCCGGGTGCTGCAGCCCCCGGGCTCCGACGCGAACGTGGACGTTTCGGCACGGGTCGATCCGGAGCATCGGCGACCGACCGTGGTCGTGAGCCGGTCGATGTCACGGTCCGTCACCAAATGTTCAGGTTCGAGTAAGCGATCGGCAACAGTGGTTCATGCCGACGCAACGACCGTTCACAACGCAGCAACGTTGTGCTCACATCCGATTCCTACGGTGCACACCGATGTATACCGATCGGCACACCGTCGGCCCCGAGGGCCGCGAACGTGAGCACGTCGAGTCCCATGCCGGATCGACGACGCTCGCGGATGTGGCCTATCGGACGCTCAAGACCCAGTTGTTGCGGGGCGAGTTCCCGCTCAACACCCGCCTCGTCGAGGCCCGTCTCGCCGGCGAGCTCGACGTGTCCCGGACCCCGGTGCGCGAGGCCCTGCGGCGGCTGAGCGGGGAGGGGCTCGTCGAGGTCCACCCCGACGGCGGCTTCCGGCCCTGCCTGCCCGACACCGACGTGATGCGCCAGCTCTACGAGGTGCGCGCCGCCCTCGAGCTGCAGGCAATCGGCCGCCCGGCCCGCCTCGGCACGGTGCACGACCGCGCACTGCTCGAAGGCCTTGCCCTGCAGTGGCGGGCGCTGCGCGACGGCGTACGGCCCGAGCCCGACCCCGACTTCGTGCTGGTGGACGAGTCCTTCCACGAGACCCTGGCCGTCGCCGCCGGCAACCGCGTGCTGGCCGAGTTGCTGCACGGGGTCAACGAGCGCATCCGGCTGATCCGGATGTACGACTTCCTCAGCGACGAGCGCATCGCAGCGACCATCGACGAACACCTCACCATCGTCGAGCAGGTGCTCGCCGGTGATCTCGTCGCCGCAGAGGCGACCTTCAGTGCCCACCTGGCCGGGTCCATGGCCGTGGTCGAGGAGCGGGCGCTCGAAGCGCTGGCCCGCATGGCCCGAGGAGTGCGCCGATGAACGCGCCCGGCAGTCCGCGCGTCCCGTTGCTCGAGGCACGCGGCATCACCAAGGTGTTCGGCCAACTGGTGGCCAACGACGCCGTCGATCTCACCGTGCACGAAGGTGAGGTCCATGCCGTGCTCGGGGAGAACGGCGCCGGCAAGTCGACCCTGATGAAGGTGATCTACGGGCTGTACCCGCCCGAGGGCGGCACCATCCGGGTCCGCGGCAACGAGGTGGCGGTGACCAGCCCGGCGGTGGCCCGTGCCAACGGCATCGGCATGGTCTTCCAGGACCTCCGCCTGGTGCCGGCCCTGACGGTCACCGAGAACGTGTCGATGGCGCTGCCGCTGAAGGGCATCCGGCTCGACCGGCGGGCGCTCGCCGCCCGCATCGAGGAGGCGTCGAGCACCTATGGCCTGGCGGTCGACCCGTCGGCGACGATCCGTGACCTGTCCATCGGCGAGCGCCAGCGGGTCGAGATCCTCAAGGTGCTGCTCGCCGGGGCCCGTCTGGTCATCCTCGACGAGCCCACCAGCGTGCTGGCCCCGCAGGAGGTCGACGACCTGTTCAACGGCTTGCGGACCCTGCGCGAAGGCGGTCTGTCGGTGGTGGTGATCACCCACAAGCTCGCCGAGTCGCGTTCGATCGCCGACCGGGTCACCATCCTGCGCGGTGGCAAGCTCATCTGTGACGGCATCGATCCGACCACGCGCAGCGACAGCGAGCTGATCGAGGCGATGGTCGGCCGGCGGGTCAACCCGCTGCCCGAGGCCCGGCCGACGCCGGCCGAGCGGCCCGCCGCCGTGCTGTCGCTCCGGTCGGTCACCGTCAAGGAAGCGCGCCGCGGCAACCTGCTCGACGATGTCGACCTCGACGTGTTCCCCGGGGAGATCGTGGGGGTCGCGGGCGTCGCCGGAAACGGTCAGCTGCCCCTGTACGAACTGGCCCTCGGGCTGCGCCGGGCCACCAACGGTGCCGTGACCCTCAACGGGGTCGACATGAGCCGCGCCACCGCTCGCCGGGCCCTCGCCGCCGGTGCCGTCGGGGTCCCCGAGGATCCGCTGGCCGACGCCGTCGTGCCCGGCCTGAGCGTGTTCGCCCACGTGGCGCTGGATGATCTGCAGGCCGTGCGCAAGGGCTGGGGCATCGACTGGGCCGCGGTCATGCGCCGCTACGAC
>CAIXPF010000150.1 GCA_903921205.1 uncultured Acidimicrobiia bacterium
CGGTATCGAGGTACATCGCGGATCCGCCCGGGGGCGGACCGATCACTTGGGGACGCTGACCGCCACGGTCTTGACGATCTTGTCGGCGATGGTCTGCTTCTTGCCGTCCCACAGCGGGAACAGCCAGCCGATGTAGCAGATCAAGCTGTCGATGATGTGGGCGAAGGCACGGGCCACACCCATCCCGCCACCGACGACCTGGCCGGTCTGCTCGCTGACGGTTTTGAGGCCGGCCATCTGCTTGCCGAAACTCTGTCCGGTTGTGCCGTTGAGGAAGCCGTTGTAGCCGATCCATCCCATCCAGGCGAGCCAGGCGAGGAACCCGAGGAGCGAGCCGAAACGGAGCAGCATCGCATAGACCACGGCCGGCGCCACCCAGTCGACGAGCGCACCGAGGGCTCGCTGGGGCCACTCCGCCAGCGGGCCCGGATACAGGCCTGGTCCGGGCGCAGCGCCGCTGGGAGGAGGCATGTAGCCGCCGGGAGGCGGGGCGTACCCACCCGGAGGGGGCGGGGGCGCATACCCACCGGGCGGGGGCGGGAACACCTCGTTGCCCGTCGGGGGCGGCGGCGGTGGGAACGCATCGGGGCCCGAGGGCGGGGGCGGGAACGCTTCGGGACCCGGCGGGGTGTACCCCGGGGGCGTCGGAAGCCCCCCGTTCGGGTCGTCCGGTCCCGGCGGCGGCGAACCTGGCGGCGGCATGGACATGGTGGATTCCTCCCAACAGCCGAATGCGGCGTGTACCAGGCGCATCGTACCCAGCAGCAGGTCCTCGGGGCGGGACCGGTCTCACCGTGCCGCGCGCCCGGCACGGCGCACCGGGCACGATGCGGCCTAGCGTGCGGGTCCATGAACTTTCAGCTCGGCGCCCACGTCGGTCAGCAGAACATGGAGATGTCGACCATGCGGGCCGTGTGGCGGCGGCTCGACGAGGCCGGCCTCGACTGGATCTCTGTCTGGGACCACCTCTACGAGGCCCCACCCGCAGGGGGCACCCAACCCCATTTCGAGGCCATCGCCACCCTCGGTGCCCTGTGCGTGGAAACCAAACGGGCCCGCATCGGCACGCTGGTGTTCTACGTCGGCTACCGCAACCCGGGATTGCTGGCCAAGGCGGCGGTGACCCTCGATCACCTCTCGGGCGGTCGCTTCGAGCTCGGTCTCGGCGCCGGATGGCACGAGCAGGAGGCCAAAGCCTTCGGCTACGACTTCCCGTCGCTCGGCACCCGCTTCGACATGCTCGAGGAAGCGTTCCCCCTCATCCGCGGGCTGCTCGACCCCGAGGTCGAGCGAGTGACCCATGAGGGCCGCTTCTACCGCACCTTCGAGGCGTCCTGCCTGCCCGCCCCCGTCGGCGGACGGCGCCTGCCGATCTGGATCGGCGGCACCGGACCCAAGCGCACCCCGGCCATCGCCGCCGCCCACGCCGACGGCTGGAACGGTGCCTACATCAGCCCCGGGACCTTCCGTCGCCGCTGCGACGGGCTCGACGCCGCCTGCGAGCGCATCGGCCGCGACCCGGCCACGCTCGAGCGCTCGGCCAACCTGCTGTTCATGCTCTCCGTCGACGCCGCGGCCGAGGCCCGGCTCAAGGCGCAGCTCGACGAGCAGTGGGGCGAGCGAGCGGCCCACGTGGGTCAGGGTGCGCTGCTCGGCACCCCGGAGGCCGCCGTCGAGAAGATCCTGGCGTACCGCGAGGCCGGTGCCCAAGGGGTCAACATCGCGTTGCGGGCACCCTGGGACGAGGACGCCCTGTCGGCCTACCTCGAGATCGTCGTCCCGGCCGTCCGACGCGAGCTCGGCGAAACCGTCTGAACGGCCCGGCCCGCCTGGGTGCGGCTCCCCCGGCCGGGCGACTCCCGGGCGGGTGACGGCCCTGGCGGGCGATGCCGCCACGCCGCGCCGCGCCGGTAAGGTCGGCGTCCGAGGAGCGTCTGCACCATGAGTGACCAACCTGCCGGCGGCACACCGCCCGGCCCGCCCGTACCCGGCGGTCACCGCCAAGACCCGGGTGGCCCGCAACCGGTCCCACCCCCCGGTGTCGCGGGCCGGCCGCCCGGTCCGCCGGGCCCTCCCGGTGGCTGGTACAGCGGCCCGGTGCCCTTTGCCGGGCTCGTGGCCCGCGAGTCCATCGGCCACGCCATCGGCCGGACCGTCGCAGCCGCCCTGGCTGCGATCGTGACGCTGGGCATCGGCCTCATCGGGCTGATCGTGCTGGTGTCGGTGGTGGTCGCAGCCGGGTCCACCACCTCGGCCGACCCCCTGCCCACCACCTTCGTCGCCGGCGACGACGGCAACGCCAACCTGCTGCTGGCCATCCCGGTGACCGGCATCATCCTCGGCGAGAACGAAGGTTCCTCGCTGCTGTCAGGGCTCAGCAACGCCACCTACGGCTACGAGGTCAAGGCCGATCTCGAGGCGGCCGCCGAACGCAACGACATCAAGGGCGTGGTGCTCGAGATGGACACCCCCGGCGGCACGATCTTCGGGGCCAAGGCCATCGCGGACGGGGTGAAGGCCTACCAGGAACGCACCGGGCGACCGGTCCTGGCATACGTGCGGGCGCTGTCGGCCTCCGGGGGCATGTACGCCATGGCCGGCGCCGACCGCATCGTGGCCGACCACGGCACCCTGATCGGCAGCATCGGGGTGATCTTCGGCCCGCTCAGCCGGTACAAGAACGTGGTCGGCCTCGACGGTGGCCTGCTCGGCGGCGGGGTGGACACCACCGGCGGCATCACCGAGGAGTACATCACCGCCGGTCGATCCAAGGACCTCGGCAACCCTTACCGGGATCTCACCGACGAGGAGCGCAAGGTCCTCCAGCAGGGCGTCGACAACAGCTACGACGCCTTCGTGGGCCACGTGGCCGACGGGCGTTCGATCGACGCCCAGACCATCCGCAGCCAGCTCGGTGCGCTGATCTTCGACGAGGAGACCGCCGTACGCAACGGTCTGGTCGATGCGGTCGGCAACCGCGACGAGGCCTACGCCGCCACCGCGGAGCTGGCCAAGCTCAAGCCCGGCAACTGGCAGGTCGCCCGCGTCGACCGACGCGGCGGCGGCCTGTTCGGGCTCGGCGCCCTCGCCGGCCGGCTGGGTCTGCGAAGCGAGACCACCACGACCCCCGGCGTCACCGCCGATCCCCGCAGCCTGCTCTGCGGCCGAGGGGCGACGATGCTGGCGTACTACGGGCCGTTGCCGAGCACCTGCGGCTGAACCACGGAACACGCTGACGGGCCGGCGAACCCGGACTGTTCACCGAGCTGACACATTGTCGAAATACCCGCCCCGACCGAGGTCGTAGCATGGTGTCGTGACCGAGCCTGCCGACGCGGCGACCCCGGAGGAGACCACCCGGTACGGAGACGGCACCGGCGACCCGGCCGGCAGCGCCGACCGCAACGGTTCCTTCGACGGCTACGACCCTACCGGGTGGTATGACGAGCTCGTCGAGGGCTCGGGCATGCCACGCGCCGCGGCACGCGAGCTGCTGGCCCACCTCCAGTCGCTGACGCTCGACGAACTGCGGGCCCGACAACGCGCCGCCGAGATCGACATTGCCGCGTCAGGCATCACGTTCAGCCTCTACAGCGAGGCGGAGGGCAACATCGACCGGGCCTGGCCCTTCGACGTCATCCCCCGGGTGTTCTCCTCGACGGAATGGGCCCGCATCGAGGTCGGGCTGGCGCAGCGGTTGCGCGCCATCAACCTGTTCATCGACGACCTCTACCACGACCAGGTCTCGTTGCGCGACGGCATCGTGCCACGGGAGCTGCTCGAATCGAGCCCGGGATGGCGGCCCGAGTGCGTCGGCATCTCCCCGGCCCACCAGGTTTGGGCACACATCTGCGGCTCGGACCTGGTGCGCGACCGCGACGGCAGCATGTACGTGCTCGAGGACAACCTCCGGGTGCCCTCGGGTGTCTCGTACATGCTCGAGAACCGGCTGGTCACCAAGCGGGTGTTCGCCGAGCTGTTCGAACGCCAGTCGATCCGGCCCGTCGACCGCTACGCCGACGACCTGTTGGCCACCCTCCGGTCGCTGTCGGCCCGGCCCGACCCGATGGTGGTGGTGCTCACCCCCGGCGTGTACAACTCGGCCTACTTCGAACACAGCTTCCTGGCGATGCAGATGGGCGTGGAGCTCGCCGAAGGCGCCGACCTGTTCGTGGAGGACGACGTCGTCTTCCTGCGCACCATCGAGGGACCGCAGCGGGTCGACGTGATCTACCGGCGGGTCGACGACGCGTTCCTCGATCCCGAGGTCTTCCGGCCGGACTCGGTGCTGGGGGTGCGCGGCCTCATGCGGGCGTGGACCGCCGGCAACGTGGCGATCGCCAATGCCCCCGGCACCGGGGTGGCCGACGACAAGGCCGTCTACTGCTTCGTGCCCGACCTGATCCGGTACTTCCTCGCGGAGGAGCCGGTCCTCGACAACGTGCCGACCTGGCGCTGCGAGGACCCCACACACCTGTCCCACGTACTGGCCAACCTCGAACAGCTGGTGGTGAAACCGACGAACGAGTCCGGCGGCAAGGGCCTGCTGATCGGGCCGCACGCCACCAGAGCCGAGATCGACGACTACCGGGTGCGGCTGCGGGCCGAGCCCCGGGGCTGGGTCGCCCAGCCGATGCTCAGCCTCTCCGTCGCCCCCACCCTCACCCCCGGCGGGGTCGAGCCACGCCACCTCGACCTACGCCCGTTCACCCTGCAGGGCGCGACGACCCGGGTCACCGCCGGCGGGCTCACCCGCATCGCGTTGCGCCGGGGCTCGCTCGTGGTGAACTCCTCGCAGGGCGGCGGAAGCAAGGACACCTGGATCGTGGACACCCCATGACCACCACCGACCGTCGCGACACCGCCGGGAGAACCAGGCCATGACCCTGTTGTGCCGTACCGCCGAGAACCTGTACTGGATGGGTCGCCACCTCGAACGGGCGGAATCGGTGACCCGTCTCGTACGGGAACACACCGCCCTGATCACCGATCTGCCGATCTCCTCCGGCGTCGGCTGGGACTGCCTGCTGGCCATCCCCGGCGAGACCGAGCTGTTCTTGCAGCGCTACGACGTGGCCGACGAGGCCAACGTGATGACCTACCTGCTGGCCGACCACGCCAACGCCTCGTCGCTGGTGTCCTCGATGAGCTGGGCCCGCGAGAACCTGCGCACCACCCGGGCCACCATGCCCCGGGAGACCTGGCGGATCCTCAACGAGCTGTCGCGCTACACCACCGAATCCGCGGCCCAGGGCGTGTCGCGCGGCGGCCGTCACGAGTTCTGCGAGCGGGTCGTGGGCGGGTGCCAGCGGCTGTCGGGGTTCCTGGCGGGCTCCATGGGACGCGACCCGGCCTGGCGCTTCTACCAGCTCGGCGTGCAGACCGAGCGGGCCGACATGACCTCCCGGGTGCTCGACGTGCGCGCCGGGGCGCTGGTCTCGTTGCGTCACGCCCACGACGGCGCCTTCGCCGACAGCCAGTGGGTGTCGCTGCTGCGTTCCCTCGACGGGCTGCAGCTGTACCGCCGTCTCACCCGCTCGCTGGTCGAGGGCGACCGGGTGGTCGGGTTCGTGCTCGGCGAGGCGCTGTTCCCCCGCTCGATCGGCTCCTGCCTGCAGACCGTGGCCGACCTGCTCGAGGACCTCCCCCACACCGCAGGCAGCGAGCAGGCCCGTGCCGCCGCCCGTACCGCCCGCCAACGGCTCGGCGAGCTGCCCGCCGCCGGCTGGACCCCGGAGATGATCCACGACGAGGCCGACCGCATCCAGCTGTCGCTCGCCGCACTCGACCTGGTGGTCAACGCCGTGTACTTCCACCTCGAGGGTCCGCTCGCCACGGCCCCCGGCGCGATCTCTGCTTGACTCCGCCCGTGATCGGATCCGGACCCCAGGCCTCGGCGCCGCTGGTCGTCGTACCCCGCGGTGACCTCGCCGAGCTGCATGCCCTCACCCGACGAAGACTGCGCAGCCGGGGCCTCGCCTCGCCCCGACTCGACCACCACGTCTCGCGCACGCTCGATCCGCGCCCGCGCCTGATCGGCGCCGACTCCTGGCGTGAGCTCGAAGCCGCCACCGAGCAGCGGCTCCGGCTGATCAGCGCCCTCGCCGACGACCTCTACGGGGCGCAGCGCACCATCCGCGCCGGGATCGTGGCCGCCGACATCGTCTTCGCCAACCCCGGTTACGCCCTTGCCGCCCACGGTTGGCAGCCGGCGAGCCGCCACCGGGTGGCGCTCGCAGCGTTCGACTTCCGCCACGAACCGGGCCACGGCTGGGTCGCCGTGGCCGACCGGCTCACCGCTCCCACCGAGCTGGGCCGGACGCTCGAGAACCGCGAGGTCCTCACCCAGCTGCTGCCCAGCGACCTCCAGCAGCACCGGGTGCGCCGGCTCGGCCATTTCCAGGCCTGTCTACGCCGCGCCCTCAATGCCATGGCCCCGCACGGCACCGACAGCCCCCGGGTCCTGCTGCTCAGCCCCGGGCGGGCGCATCCGGGCCACGGCGAGCTGGCCGAGCTGGCCCGGCTGCTCGGCTACACCGTGGCCGAGGCGACCGACCTCACCGTGCGCCACGGGCAGCTGTTCCTGTCGTCGTTGGCGGGGCTCGAGCCGGTCCACGTACTCGGCCGTTTCGTCCCCGACCGCGGCGCCGACCCCCTCGAGCTGCCCGGCGAGGGCTCCACCGGGATCGCCGGCATCGTGGCCGCGGCCCGACGCGGCACGGTCACCGTGGCCAACGCCTTGGGTATCGGCCTGCTCGAGAGCGCCGCGTTGGGACCGTCATGGCCGGCGCTGTGTCACCACCTGCTCGGCGAGGAGCTGCGCACCGCCGACGCCGACCGGTGGTGGTGCGGCGACGACGGGCACCGGGCCGCCGTCCACGAGCGTCTGGCCACGCTCGAGCTGCACCCGCTCGCCCCGGACGGCGCGGTGATCGACGCCCGCCACGCCGATCAGGCCACGCTCGAGGAGCTGCACCGCCGCATCGACGCCCGACCGACGATGTGGAGCGCCCGCGTCCCCGCCCCGCCGGGAACCACCATGATCCGGACCTACGCGGTGTTCGACGGGGTCGAGGTGACCGTGCTGCCCGGCGGCTTCGCCACCGAGGTCGGCCAGGCCGGGGTGAGCGCCGATGTGTGGGTCCCCCACGGCGAGGGCAGCCGATTCGTCGACCTGCCGGTCCGCCTGTCGGGCCTGCACCAGGTCGACTTCGCCGATTCCCTGCCGAGCCAGGCCGGCGAGGCCATGTACCTGCTCGGCCGGCTCCTCGAACGGGCCGAGGCCGTGGTCCGCTTGTGCCGGACCGTGCTCGACCGGGCCGAACAGGAACCGCGCCCCGACATGCCACCCTGGCTGACCGACCTCACCGATGCGGTCGACCGGATCACCGGGCGGCCCTACGGCGGCGGCGCTGCCGTCGACACCGTCGACGAGGCGCTGCGGGACCCCATCCGGCACGACGCGCTGCCCGGCACCGTGTCCCAGCTGTTGTCGTGTGCCGCCTCGGCTCGCGAGCTGCTCTCGATGGAGGTCTGGGACGGGTTGAGCCGGGTGCGTGAGTCGGTGCAACAGCTCGCGGAGCACGACCTGCGCATCGACATCGGCATGGCCCGCTACCAGCTCGACCGGATGCTCGGTGATCTCGCCTCGGTGAGCGGGGTGATCCACGAGTCGATGGTGGAAGGCCCGGGCTGGCACCTCCTCGACCTCGGACGCCGCCTCGAGCGGGCGAAGCAGCTCGTCAGCCTGTTGGGGACCCTGCTGCACGGCGGACCGGGCCCGGTACCGGACGAGACCCTCGAGGCCCTGCTGACCACCGGGGTCTCCCTCGTCGCCTACCGGCGTCGCCATCGCTCCGACCTCGAGCTCGACGCGGTGCTGGCCATCCTGCTGCTCGACCCGTCGAACCCCCGCAGCGTGCGCCATGCGCTGGGGCGCCTGGTCACCGACCTCGCCGAGCTGCCCGACCCCCAGCGCGGCGACGGCCGGGCGGCCACCTACGGCCGGGCCAAGGATCTGCACGACTTCGTGGCCGGCCTGCGGGCCGACGCCCTGGCGAACCGCGCGACCGCGGGAGGCAACGGCGAAGGCCTCGGGCGCACCCTGCTGCGCATCGCCACCGGGCTCGACGAGATCGGCGAGGCCCTTCAGGACGTCTATCTTCGCCATGTGACCATGGCCCGGCTGCCCCGCGATGCGGCCGCCGGCCGTCTCCCCACGACATCCGCCCCTGCGCCGGGGTACCGACGGTGAGCGTCGTCTACCAGGTCCGCCACGAGACCCACTACCGCTACGACAGCGAGGTGTCGCTGGCCCACAACCGGGCGATGCTGACCCCTCGCCGGCTGGTCCACCAACACCTGCTCAGCAGCTCGCTGTCGACCCAGCCCGACACCGGCTACCGCGACACCTTCATCGACGTGTTCGGCAACACGGTCCAGTCCTTCTCGATCGAACGACCCCATCGTGAGCTGATCATCCTCGCCGAGTCCCTGGTCGAGGTCCACCCCCGAGCCGGCCAGCTCAGCCTCGGGGGCATCCCACCCTGGGAACACTGCGCCGAGCTGGCCCACGACGATGCGGGACCCGAGCGCATCTTCTGCCACGACAGCCCCTTCGCCGTCGGCACGCCCGAGATAGCCGCCTACGCGGCCCCCTCGTTCCCGCCGGGCCGCTCCCTGGCCGAGGCGGTGAGCGATCTCACCAGCCGGATCCACCGCGATTTCGTCTACCAGCCCGGCGCCACCACCATCGGCACGCCGGCCGCCGAGGTACTGCACCGCCGGGCCGGGGTGTGCCAGGACTTCGCCCACCTGCAGCTGGCCTGTCTCCGCTCGGTCGGTCTCGCCGCCCGCTATGTCAGCGGCTATCTCGAGACCCGGCCACCGGCGGGTCAGGCCCGGTTGACCGGTGCCGACGCGTCCCACGCCTGGTGCTCGGTCCGCCAGCTCGACGGGACCTGGCTCGACCTCGACCCGACCAACGATCTGATCGGGCCGTCCAGCCACATCACCGTGGCCTGGGGCCGCGATTACGGCGACGTGGCACCGATCGCCGGGGTGATCTTCGCCGGGCGGGTCGGCTCGACCTTGAAGGTGGCGGTCGACATCACCCGGGTCGACGCGCCGGCGCTCTGACGGCCGGGCCGCCCCGGCTCGGCCGACCGTGCGACCTGACCGTGCGACCTGACCGTGCGACCTGACCGTGCAACGCAGCAGCCGTTAGCGTCACCCCGCAGGAAGCCGGCACCACGCCGGCACGGACATCGGGGGCCCCATGGCGTACGACGAGATCCTCTACGAACAACGCGGCGACGTGGCCCTGATCACGCTCAACCGTCCCGACAAGCTCAACGCCTGGACCCGTCAGATGCACGGCGAGCTGACCGACGCAGTGCAGACGGCCAACGCCGAGCGGGCCGTCGGCGCCATCGTGTTCACCGGGGCCGGGCGGGGCTTCTGCGCCGGTGCCGATATCGGCCGCCAGTTCCAGTCGCGCATCGAGTCCACCAAGGAGACCTCCGACGCCGCTGCGCAGGCGCCCAAGGCGACCGAGCCGGAACCCGCCACCAACTGGGTGAACCTGGTGCGGGCCTCCAAGCCGATGGTGGCGGCGATCAACGGCGCCGCGATCGGCGTGGGGCTGACCCTGACCCTGCCGATGGACCAGCTCGTCGCGGCGCACGACGCCAAGCTGTCGGCCCGATTCGTGAAGATGGGCCTGGTGCCCGAGCTGGCCAGCTCGCACTTCCTGGTGCAGCGCTGCGGCTGGGGTGCCGCCAGCGACCTGTCGCTGTCGGGCCGCATCGTCACCGGCACGGAGGCCGCGGCCATGGGCCTCGTCGACCGGGCCTGCCCCGCCGAGGAGGTCCTCGAGGTCGCGCTCGGCCTGGCCGCGGACTATGCCGCCAACCCCGATCCGCAGCTGCGCATGATCAAGGACCTGCTGACCCGCAACGGGGCCGGCGTCGACCTCGATGCGGTGCAGCACGCCGAGCTCAGCGCGCTGTACCAGGCCTATGCCACGCCCGAGCACCATGAGGCGGTTGCCGCGTTCATGGAGAAGCGGGCACCCCGCTTCCGCTGAGCCGCCCGACCCCGCCGGACCGCCACGATCGCCGCCCGGCCACCGGACCGGCCAGGACCGGTCCGGTGGCCGGGTGGCCGGGTGGCCGGGTGGCCGGGTGGCCGATACGGTGGGGGCCTCAGCTCGGCGGGACCATGCCCAGGCAGCTGCGCAGGAAGTCGAGCTGCAAACGGAGCAGGTTCTCGGCGACCACCTCCTGCGGGGTCATGTGGGTGACCCCGCTGAGCGGGAGCACCGAGTGTGCCCGGCCTGCAGCCAGCAACGCCGCCGACAGCTGCAACGTGTGGGCCACCACCACGTTGTCGTCGGCGAGGCCGTGGATCAGCAGCAGCGGTCGCGTCAGCGCCGCGGCGTCCACCAGCAGGCTGGTGCGTTCGTAGTGGTCGGGATACTCTTCGGGATGGCCGAGATACCGTTCGGTATAGTGCGTGTCGTAGAGGCGCCAGTCGGTGACCGGCGCGCCGGCCACCGCCGCAGCGAACACGTCGGGACGGCGCATCACCGCCAGCGCGGCCAGGTAGCCGCCGAAGGACCAGCCACGGATGCCCACCCGGCCGAGGTCGAGACGCTCGTCGTGCGCACCGAGCGCACCGAGCGCCTCGACCTGATCGTCGAGCACCGGGCCGGCGAGATCGCCCCACACCGCCCGCTCCCACTGTGGACCGCGGGCCGGCGTTCCCCTGCCGTCCACCACGACCACGGCGAAACCCTGGTCGGCGAACCACTGTGACACCAGGTAGTCCTGGCGGGAACGCGTCACCCGTTGGGCGTGCGGACCACCGTAGGGGTCCATGAGCACCGGATAGGGCGGCTCGAAGCGCCCGGACCGCGGCAGCAACAACGCCGTGCGCAACTGCCGGTCGCCCAACACGTGAAACTCCACCGCCGGGGTGATCGCCGGCCGCTCGGCATGCGACGCGATCCGTCCGACGACCGACGTACCGACCCGTACCTCAACCGCCGAGCCGAAGCGGCTCATCGACCGGGTGGCCACCACCAGCACCTCGCCGGCGGCGCTGCCGCTGTGCACACCCACCCCCTTGGTCAGACGGGCGCAGTCACCCCTCGCCGACACCCGGTACAGGTGCACCTCGGTCGGATCGGTCGACGCGCTGACCACCAGGTCCTCGCCGAGGGACCCGACCACGGACCGCACCTGCAACCCGTCCGGTGTGAGGGACCGCTCACCGGCCATCACCCGGCGGGCTCCGTCGCGGTCCTCGACGGTGACGAGGGTGTCGCCCATCCAGCGGGGTGCGCCCGCCACCAGCTCGACCCACTGCTCGTCGGTGATCCGCTGAACCGGCCGGGTGGCACCCGTGACGACGTCGACGGCCAGCACCTCGACACCGCGCTGGTCGCGGGACTGCACCACCAGGGTCAGTGGCCGGCCCTGCTGCCACACCACGTTGGCCAGGTACGGGAAGGCCCGACGATCCCATCGGACCCTGACCCGGCTGCCGTCGAGGCCGATCACCGCCAGGCTGACCTCGGCGTTGGCCGTACCCGCCTGCGGATAACGATGGACCACCGGCTCGCGGTCGGGATGGGCCGGATCGGCGATGTGGAAGCGCACCACGGGCCGGTTGTCGACCCGGGCGACGGCCAGGTGCCGCCCGTCGGGCGACCACCAGAACCCGCGACTGCGGCCCATCTCCTCCGCCGCGGCGAACTCGGCGAGCCCCCAGCTGACGTCGGGGTCGCGTTCGCCGGCCAGGAGCCGGTCGTCCTCGTCGAGGGCGACGACCCGCAACGAACGGTCCGACACGTAGGCCACGCGTTCGCCGGCGGGGTCGAGCCGCGGGTCGAACACCGCACCGGTGGCCGGCAACGAACGGACCGTCGATCGGGCCACGTCGGCCACGAACAGATGACCGCCGAGCGAGAAGCACGCCCGTTCGCCGCGATCGTCCACGGCGTAGGAGGTGATGCCCTCGGCACTCTCCCGGGCCCGCTCCCGGCGGCGCAGCTCGGCCTCGGGCAGCTCGCCGTCGGTGGGATCGCCCAACGCCGACGGATCGGCCACCAGCCGTTCCGTACCGGTCCGGATGTCGAGGGCCCACAGACAGGTCAGCGGATCGGTCCCGCTGCGCGAGCGCAGGAACAGCACCCATTCGCCGTTGCCGGCGACGGCGAGGTTCCGCGGCTCGCCGAGGCTGAACCGGCGGGTGGCCGCATGCTGGCGGGGAAAGCGGTCACGGCTGGTACGGGTCCTGGCTGCCATGGCGTCCTCTCGGGGCCGGGTTCGTGGCCGGGATCGCCGCCCGGCCCGGCGATGGTAGCCGCCGTCCCCGCCACCGGTTCCGAGCCGTTCCCCGCTGCTGGTCAGCCTCGGATCAGCCGTCGGTCAGCGGCGGACGGTACCGCGGCGGGCCTGGTCGAGCCAGGACCGGCCAACCGCCACCCGCTTCTGCAGCTGGACCAGGGTGGCCTCGGTGACCTTGCGGATACCGACCCGACGGTTCAGCTCCGCATTCACCTGGGCGTGGGTCTGGCCGCTCACCAACGCCAACTGGGCGACCACCGCAGCGTTGAGATCACGCAGGCGGCTGCGGGCCCGGCGCGGGTCGAGACCGGCGAGCTCGCCGGTCAACCCCGTGGCCGGGTCCGGTCCCGAGCCGTGGTGCCCGGCGGCACCGGCGCCGGCAGGCCGGTGCACGGGCGCCAACGTCAGCTCGAGCGCCGCGTCGTCCTCGGTCGTCCCGTCACGCTCGTCGCCGTCGTCGGGGTCGGGGTCGGCATGGTCGTCGAACACCGACGCCTCCTCGACCTCGAGCGGCGTGGCCGACAACGCGGCGAACAGCGACAGCTGCTCGGCCTCACCGAAGGTGTCGAGCGCAGTGGGATCGGGTGGGCCGTCGAAGGGGGCGTCGACGTCCTCACCACGGCGGCGCAGCGAATGGCGTCGCTGGTCGGCCAGTTGATGGGCGTAGCTGCGCAGCCGGACGTCGTCGGGGATGAACAGGAACGCCTTCTGGCGGCCCGCCCCGGCGATGGGCTGCCAACGCACCAGGCGTCCGACGGCCTGGCGGAAGAACAGCTCGGTGGTGGTGTTCGTGGCGAACACCCCGACCCGCAACCGGGGGATGTCCACACCCTCGGAGACCATCCGCACCGCCACGATCCACGGCGTGGTGGCCGCAGCGAAGCGGGCGATGCGATCGGAGGCGTCGGGGTCGTCGGAGGTGGCGACCACGGCCTGCGCCCCCAACCGGTCCCGCAGCAGCGCAGCAATCCCCCGGGCATGGTCGACGTCCATGGAGATGACCAGTCCGCCGGCATCGGGCTGGGCCTTGGCCCGCAGGTTCATCAGCTCCCGGTTGGCCTGCGTGAGCACCGCCGGCAGCCACTCACCCTCGAGAGACAAGGCGGTGCGCAGACGCTGGTTGGCCAGCGCCCGGGTGAGCGGGTCCTCGAAGGTCGCCTCGTAGAGCGTCCCGTCGGGGGCGGACCACTCCATGTGCCCACCGACCCGGGGGAAGTAGACCGGCCGCACGACGCGACGGTCGGTCAGCGCGTCGGCGTAGCCGTACTCGAAGTCGGCCTCCGCCTCCTCGAGCCGGTAGCGGACGAAGGGGATGGCCGAGGTGTCCGAGCGGAACGGCGTCCCCGACAACGCCAGGCGCCGGTAGGCGCCCTCGAAGGCGGCGCGCACACCATCGCCCCAGGCCCGCTCGTCGGCCGCATGGTGCAGTTCGTCGAAGATCACCAGGGCATCGCGTGCCAGCTCGACGAGGGCTGCGGGGTTGGCCGCTACCTGCTGGTAGGTCAACGCCACCCCGTCGACGTCGCCCGGCAGCATCCCCTGCGCGGCCGCCCATTCGGGCTCGAGGTGCAGGTCGAAGCGGGCTGCGGCGTTCGCCCACTGCACCTTGAGGTGCTGGGTGGGCACCACCACCAGCAGCCGCCGCCATCCGGAACGAGCCTGCTCCAGACGCATGGCGGTGAGCGCGAACGTCGTCTTGCCGGCGCCCGGGGTGGCGACCGCGAGGAAGTCGGGGTGTTCGGAGGCCAGGAAGGCCTCGATCGCCCGCTTCTGCCAGGGACGGAGCTTGACGGAGCGCGACATGGGGGCGTCCATTCTGGCCCGGCGACGCGCCGGAGGCGACGGGTAGCCCGGTTGGCGTCGTTCGTCCGCCATGGCGTTGCGACGATCGACCGGATCCGACGGCGGAGCGCTCGGCCCTACAGTTTCAGGGTCACCCATGCAAGGAGCCCCGATGGCCAACTGGTACTACGCCGACGGGTCGGAGACCTGCGGCCCGGTGAGCGAGGACGAGCTGCGCGCCATGGCCCGGCGTGGGGAGCTCACCCCGAACACCTACGTGGTGCCGCAGGGCAACACCCTTTGGGTCCTGCTCGGCAGCGCCGAGACCCGCCTCGGGCTGGTCCGCTCGGCGACGGGCGGCTACGAACCGGCCGGCGTCACGCCTGCCGGGACAGGGCCGGCGTCGCAGCCCTTCGGCGAGCAGTCCTGGGGCTCCCCGGCGTCGTACCCGACCCCGCAGGACCAGCCGGGCTGGACCCCACCGGCTCCGCAGGCCCCGCAGGGCCCGACCGGATGGGCTCCGCCGGGCCCCTACGACCAGGGCACCGGCCAGCCGTGGGGGCCGGCGCAGCCCCAGCCCTGGGGGCCGCCGGTGGCGGGCGCCCCTTGGGGCTATCCCCAGGACGGACCGTGGGCCGCGCCCGCCTACGCCTCCTGGGGCCAGCGAGCGCTGGCCAAGCTGCTCGACTTCCTCATCCTGCTGGTCCCGACCGCGCTGATCAGCTTCGCGATCGCGGGCAGCGCCATCCGGGACCAGCTGCAAGCTGCCGATGGCTCCCTCGATTTCACGACGCTCGCCAGCACAGGGAGCATGACGATCGCCAGCATCGTCGCGGGCCTGATCGGCCTGGGCTACTACGCCGCCTTCAACGGCAAGGGGCAGACCCCGGGCAAACGGGCGCTGGGCATCGTGGTGGTGCGGGTGGCCGGTGACGGGCCGATCGGCACCTCCAAGGGCTTCGCCCGTCACGTCATCCAGTTCCTCGAGAACGTGCCGCTGCTGTCGATCGTGGTGTTCCCCTTCGTGCTGGTCGACTCCCTGTGGCCGCTGTGGGACGGCCAGAACCAGGCCCTGCACGACAAGATCGCCGGCTCGGTGGTGCTGCGGACCCGCTGACGGCCTGCAGCCCCCTAGCCTGCAGTGCGCTGTGACCGTGCTGTTCTCCCTCGCCTGCTTCGTCCTGGTCCTGTCCGCTGTCATCGGCTACGGCGCGCTGTTCGTGGCCACGGCGATCGGTCCGGCCACCTCGCGGCTCGAACCCGGCGACGCCTCGGCCGTCGCCCAGGTCACCTACCGGGTGGGAGCACGGCGGCTCGAGACCACCAGTGCCCTGGTCGGTCCGGCGGGACTCGCCGTGGTCGCCACCTCCCAGGGCCGACTGTCATGGTCGGCGCCGTGGCTGTGGATCGCGCTGGCCCTGTGGGCCGCCACGGTGGCGGTCCGGCTGGCCGTGGTGCAACCGGCCCGGCGCTCTGCGCTGGTGATCCTGGGCGGGCTCGCCGGGAGTCGATCCGGTGGCGCGCTGCGCCACGAGCAGCTCGCCACGGTCAGCCGCCGCCTGCTGCTCGGCGCCCGGGTCTGCATCGTGCTGTTCGTCGCCGCCGTCGCCGTCGTCACCTTCCACCCGGGGGGCTGACCCCTCGGCAGCGCCCGGCCCGTCAGGCGGCCCCGGCGGCGATCAGGTCAGCTGGACCCAGCGCGAGCTGGCGGTCGTCAGCTCGCCGCCGTCGTCGTCGACGATGGCCGCGTCGACGAACAGGCTGCGTCCCTCACGGCGCAGCACCCGGGCCACCGCCGTGACCGGGCCGCGCTGGGAGACCGGACGCCGGAACCGCACCGCCAGCTCGGCGGTCACGCACGGCGCGTCGGAGGAGCCGTCGGGCAGCCACAGCTGCGCGGCCACCCCGGAGACCTCGTCGAGGATCGTCGTCTGGATGCCGCCGTGGACGATGCCGTCGACCCCGCACAGATAGGCCGGGACCTCGACGGTGGTGGCGACCCGGTCGTCGTCGAGCAGCCGGAAGCGCAGCTGCAGGCCATGATCGTTGCTCGGACCGCAGCCGAAACAGTTCCCTACCGACGATCGGCCCGACAGGAAGGTGCCGTCGTCGTAGCGGTACAGGCCCGCCACGTTCGGCTCGGCGCGCAGCGTGTCGCCGCCTGCGCCCGCGGCCGTGGTTGCGGGGTGATCATGGCCGCTCATCGCCCGCCCCCCGCCGTGGTGAGGAGGTGCCCGGCGTGGGCCTGCAGCAGGTCCGCGGCGCAGGCGGTCAGGCGGGTGCCGGTGGCGAGGTGGAGGAACTCGTTGGGTCCGTGGGCGTTCGATCCCGGGCCCAACACCCCGACCACCAGCAGCTGGGCGTCGGGGAACCCGGCCTGCAGGGTGCCCATCAACGGGATGGTCCCGCCCTCACCGACGTAGCCGAGCGGACGCCCGAAATGGGCCTGCGAACCGGCTTCGAGGGCGTCGACGACCCAGGGCTGCAACGGCGGGGCGTTCCAGCCCGGTGCCGGGGTGTCGGGGACGAAGGTGACCCGGGCGCCGTGGGGAGGATCGACGGTGAGGGCCGCACCGAGCGCCGCCAGCGCAGCGTCGGGATCGGCGGTCGGCGGCAGACGGAGGGAGAGCTTCAACGCAGTACGGGGCCGTAGCACGTTGCCGGCCACCGCCGTGGGCGGCAGGCCGTCCGCCCCGATGATGTGCAGCGCCGGACGCCAGGTCCGGTCGAGCACAAGCTCGGAGCCGGGCTTGGTCCGCAGGTCGACCCCCTCGAGCAGCGGGTAGGCGTCGATCCCGTCGCCCACCGCCGCCACCAGCTCGGCGGCCTGGGCCACCCGCTCGGCGGGGATCGCCACGTTGGCCTCGGCCAGCCGCACCTCGCCGGTGGTCGAGTCCTCGATGCGGTCCAACAGCTGACGAGCGATGCGGAAGGTGGAGGGGATGACGCCACCCACCGCACCGGAGTGGCGACCCTCGTCGGTCACCTCCACCGACAGCACGCCTGCCGCCAGGCCGCGCAGCGATGTCGTCACCCACAGCCGTTCGTAGTCCGCACAGCCCGAGTCGAGACAGATCACCAGGGCGACCTCGCCGATGCGCTCCCGCAGGTGCTCGACGTAGGCGGGTAGATGCGGGCTGCCCGACTCCTCACTTCCCTCGATCAGCAACAGGCAGCGGGCGTGGCTGCCACCGGAGGCCTGGACCGCCTCGATGGCGGCCAGCGAGGCGAACAGCGAGTAGCCGTCGTCGGCGCCACCGCGCCCGTACAGGCGGCCGTCGCGCACCACCGGGGTCCAGGGACCGAGTCCGTCGTGCCAGCCCTCCATCGGAGGCTGCTTGTCGTAATGGCCGTAGAACAGCACGCAGCTCTCGTCGCCATCGGGGTGGCCGGCGAGCTGACCGAAGGCGGGCACCTCGGCCACCACCACCGGGGTCAGGCCGGGCAGGCGCACCACCTCGAGCCGCAATCCGGCGATCGATCGGCGTCCGGCCCATTCCGTGAGCAGCGCCACGGCCCGTTCGAGCTCGCCGTGCGCCTCCCAGTCGCCGTCGAAGGCCGGCGACAGGGCCGGGATACGGATGTACTCCTCGAGCGCAGGCACGATGTCGTCGTTCCACCAGCGCTCGACCACACCGGGCAGCAGCGTGCTCATGGTCGCGCACGCTAGCGGTTGGCCCGCCGTATCGACAGGCCCCGCAGCGGTCACGGTGGTCCCCCGGCTCCACCCTCGCAGCCGCTAGACCTTCGCCCATGCGCGCAGTCGGAGTGGTGCAGTACGGCGGGCCCGAAGCCCTGCAGGTGGTCGAGTTGCCCGATCCGGTCCCCGGGCCGGGCGAGGTGCGAATCCGGGTCCATGCGGCAGCGGTCAACCCGACCGACACCTATGTCCGCAACGGCGACCGAGCGGCGATGCAGCAGGCCTTTGCCGGCCCGTACGTGCCCGGCATGGACGCCGCCGGCGTGCTCGAGGCAATCGGGCCGGACACGGTGACCGACCTTGCCGTCGGCGACCGGGTGATGGCCATCGTCGTACCGCAGGGTACGCACGGGGCCTACGCCGAGCTGCTGGTGGTCCCGGCCGCGTCGGTGGCCCGAGCCCCCGCCGGTACCTCCCACGCCGAGGCATCCAGCCTGCCGATGAACGGTCTGACCGCCCGCCTGAGCCTCGACCAGCTGGCGTTGCCGACCGGCGCCACCCTGGCGGTGACCGGTGCAGCCGGGGCCTACGGGGGGTACGTCGTGCAGTTGGCGAAGGCCGATGGCCTCGTCGTGGTGGCCGACGCCTCCGACCGCGACACCGAGCTGGTGCGATCACTGGGGGCCGACCTGGTGCTGCCCCGCGGCGACGGGTTCGCCGCACGGGTCCGCCGGCAGTTCCCCGACGGCGTGGACGCCCTGGCCGACGGCGCCGTGCAGCAGGCGGCGGCGCTCGGCGCGGTCCGCGACGGCGGCGGCTTCGCCAGCGTGCGCGGTTGGGACGGACCTGCCGAGCGGGGCATCGTGCTGCACAGCACCTGGGTCCGCGAGTACAAACTCGAACAGGCGAAGCTCGACGGGCTGCGGCGTCTCGTGGAGCAGGACCGCCTCACGCCCCGGGTCGCCGCCGCGTTCCCGCCCGAACAGGCCGGTGAGGCCCATCGCCTGCTCGAGGCCGGTGGCATACGGGGCAGGATGGTCATCGAGTTCTGACCCGTCCCACTACGGTGGCCCGGTGACCTTTCCGCCGGGCACCACCGTGGTTCTGCGCGAGGTGGTCGACGGCCGTATCCGATCCGCCCGGCCGCTCCGGGTGGTCCTCGACGAGGCCGACCGCTTCGCCGGTTATCTGGTTCCCCGCTCGACGGTGGCCTGGCCCCGCCTCGCCGACGGGGTGACCCAGAGCCAGACCCCCGACCAGGGCTGGCAGCTCCCGTTGGAGCGGTGGCGTGGTCCCGGTGCGCTGTTCGTGATGCCGGCCGGGGCGGGCTTCGCCACCGTGCTGTTCTTCGACCGTGAGCTCGGCACCCCGCTGGGCTGGAAGGTCGACTTCCTGCGTCCGGCGGCCCGCCACGGTCTCGGCTTCGACACCGTCGACCACGGGTTCGACCTGCTGGCCTCCACCGACCTGAGCTCGTGGGAGACGAAGGATCTCGACGATCTGGCGCAACTGGTCCGGGTCGGCCTGCTCGCCGGTGACGAGCTCGACGCCTTCGAGGCCGAACGGGCGAGGGTCGAGGGCTGGCTACGCGACGGCGGGGGCGGCCCCTTCGACGAGGGCTGGACCCGGTGGCGCCCCGAGGCCACGTGGGCCCCGCTCGCCCTGCCCGACGGTTGGGACGACCTCCGACGCCATCCCCGGGCGCGGACCGGACAGGACCGGCCGGCCGGGACCGGACCGACCGCGACCGCGCGGGCCGGGACCGGGCGGACCGGGCTCGGGAGCGCCGTGACGACGTCCCCGCCTCGGCCGGGGCCCCGTTGGCGCAGTGCCATCGGCATCCGCCTGCTCGACGACGAGGGCACCGTCCACCTCGACCTGGACCTTGCCGGCGGCCGGGCGTGGCTCGGGCACACACCTCCCGGTATGGTGCTGGCCCTGCAACGCCAGCTCGCACTGGGCTGGCAGCTCGGGGCGGACCATCCGGCCTTCGCCGCATTGGGCCGACGACTCGCCGACGCGCTGCCCGCAGGATGGTCGGCGCACTGGTCCGACGGGCGGCGGGGTGCGGACCTCGACGAGGCCCTGCTCGACGGCTGGCCGATTGCCGCGGCCGAGCGATGTGCCGCCGCCGGCGAGTCCCTCGGCAGCTTCGGGCCCCGTCTGTTCGGGGGGTTCGACCGTTGCATCGTGGTCGGACCCACCTCGACACCGAGCGGACCCGCCGGACCGACCGCGCCGACCGCGCCGACCGCGCCGACCGCGCTCACCGGGCCGCCCGGGAACTGCCCGACCGATCTGCTGGCCGCGATCGCCGCGTTGGAGACGATGCAGGTGGCCGGGCACGATGCGGTGCAGGCCACCGCCGCACGCGCCGCCCGGCTGCGCGACCGTTGCGGACTCGGCGGTACGGGCCTGGTTCTGGCCGGACCCGCCGGGTGGACCGCACCAGGCGTGGTGGTACCCGGCCATGGCCGCGGCCTGCTGGCACTGTGCACCGACGACGCCGACGAAGCCGATCTCGGCGAACGGCTCAGCCACTGGAGCGCACCGTGAACGCAGCCGATCGGCCGCCGTCCATGCTGCAGCAGATCGCCGAGGCGGCCGCCGCCGAGCGTGACGCCACCCCGTTCGTCGCCCGCCACATCATCGGCCCGGTCGCGGTCGACCTCGACGCCTCCACGGCGCAGCGCTGGCAGGTCGTGGTGGCGACCGGTTCCCGGCGGGTCGGCGACGGACCACTCGAGCGGCCGCTGCTGGTCGATCTTGTGGGCCGGCGGTCCATCCGTCCCGACGCGGTGCTGAGCTGGGAGGGCGGTGAGCTGCGCCTCGAGGGCACCGGCGAACTGCCTGCCGACCTGCTGGGCTCGACCCCCGGAGCGGCAGCAACGGCAACGACGACCGGCTCGGCGCTCGGCCGCCCGACCGGCCTCGACACACCAGGCCCCGGCCCGACCAGCCAGGCGTCATTGCCGACCGGACGGACGTGGTACCTCGTCACCGAAGGCGGGCCACCGCTGTTGCCGACCGTTCGGGCCGAGGCCCTCGCCCGGCTCGCCGACGCAGCCGGACCGGCACAACCCGGACCGGCATTGGCGGCGCTGCTCGCCGATCCCCCGTCGAGCGGGGCCGACCAGGCGCTGCGCGTTGTCGCCGACCATGGCGCCCGTCCCGCCGCCGCCGCCGTTGCGGCCGCGCGCCTGCGGGCCGCGTCGCCGGGCGGCACCCGGATACTGGTGGTGGCCGAGGCGCGGCGGGCCGATGCCGTCGCTGCAGCCCTCGACGACCTGCTCGGCCGTCCCGATGCCGGCCGGGTGCTCCGGGTCGGGGTGACCGCATCGAGCGCCCTGGCCACGCACCCCCGCCTCGGCCTGCGTGCCGCGGTGGCGGTGCTGCCTCCCGCTGACGCCGCAGGGGCCGGGCTTGCCGAGTCGGCGGCGCGCCGACGCGAACACGACCTGGCCGCGGCGATCCTGGCCGAGGCACGGGCCATCCGGGCGGCCGCCGAGGCCGGTGCCGCGAGCGCTGCCACCGAGCACCGGGCGGCCGCCGAGGCGCTCGAACGGGTCCGGGCGAGCCGCGAGGGGTTCCGACGTCTCGAGGAGCTCGTGGTCCGGGTCGAACGGATGGAGGCCGAGCTGGCCGTGTGGTGCACCGACCGCGCCGTCCGCCTCGCCGCCGTGTCCAACGGTCCCCGACCGCAGCCCGACGGGCCGGCGACAGGCTCGCAGTACCAGGCCGCCGAGGCCACCGTCGGCCGTCTGACCGAACGCGCCGTCTTGCTGGAGCAGCTCGACGCCCAACAGCGTGACGTGCGACGGCTCGGGGTTTCCCGGCGCACCGTGCACCAGTGCGAACAGGCGGCCCACCGCACCCGCCTGGCCCATCTCGACGCCGACGCCGCCCTGCACCGGGCCCGTGCCGCCGAACAAGGTGCGGCCGCCGAGCTGGCGGCTCGGCGAGCGGCCCAGGACATGTCCGGGACCTCCGAGGCCGGGGCCGAGCGGGCCACCCGGCTGGCGACCGCAGCGATCGGACGGGCAGCGGTCGTGGTGAGCACCCCCGAGGAGGTGGCCACGAACCCGGTCCTGACCGCCGCCGACTTCGACGAGGTGGTCGTCGACCGGGCCGGATCCCTACCCCTGGTGACCCTGTGCCTGTTGGCGATGCGCTGCCGCGGCCCGATGACCCTGACGATGCAGGACCCGGCCGCGCCAGGGTCGTCGCGGCCACCCCAGCCCGCCTGTGCCGACCCCCGGTACCGGCGCTGGCTGACCGGCCCGGACCTCGGAGCGGTCGCCGGGCGCCCGCACTGAGCGCGCGGCCGGGAGCCCCCGTCGCCGCTCGGATGGCGTTGCGGATGCACGGGGCACCGCATTCGCGACAGGATGGGCCATGGCCACCGTGATCCAGCACCGTCGCGACTTCGAGGTCGACTACGGCAACGTCGACGAACTCTCGCCCCTCATCCGCCGGGTCGAGTGTCGCAACCCCGGCCCGTTCACCTTCAAGGGCACCGGCACGTACCTCATCGGGCGGGGCGAGGTGGCCGTGATCGATCCCGGTCCGGTGGTCGACGTCCACCTCGAGGCGGTGCTCGGGGCGCTCGGCCCCGACGAGACCATCACCCACATCGTCATCACGCACACCCACTCCGACCACTCCCCCGGGGCGGCGTGGCTCAAGGAACGAACCGGGGCGCAGACCTACGGCTTCGGACCGCACGGTCAGGTCGGACCGAACGATCCCAACGACAAGGTCGACTTCTCCGCCTACTTCTCCTCCGAGGAGAAGGAGCGCTACGACAAGGAGTACGAGGACCTCGACCCCGCCCTCAAGCGCGAGGGCCCGGACCTCACCTTCGTGCCGGACAACAAGCTCGACGACAACGACGAGCTCGCCGCCGGGGACGGCAACTGGCGGCTGCAGGCGGTCTACACCCCGGGCCATTGCTCGAACCACATCTGCTACGCGCTGCCCCAGGAGGGTGTGCTGTTCACCGGCGACCACGTGATGGGCTGGGCCACCTCGGTGGTCGGTCCGCCCGACGGGTCGATGGCGGACTACCTGGCGTCGCTGCGCAAGCTGCTCGGCCGCGACGATCGCCGCTATTGGCCGACCCACGGCCCCTGTGTCGACGACCCCATCGCCTACGTGCAGAGCTTCCTCGACCATCGCACCGAGCGCGAGGCCCAGATCCTCGGCTTCTTCACCGAGAAGCCGGCCACCATCGCCGACCTGGTGCCGGGGCTGTACGCGGCCTACGACAAGCGCCTGTGGTACCCGGCGGCAGGCTCGGTGTACGCCCACGTGCTCAGCATGGTGGCCGACGGCCGTCTGGCCGTAGACGGTGGTGGCGACCCCAAGCTCACCAGCACCTACCGGGCGGGCTGATCTCCTCCCTCGGCCTCACCCGGTGAGGCCGAGGTGACGCACCGCACCGATCAGGGTCACCGAGCTGCCCACCGCGACCGGCGACCAGGCCGCCAGTCGCCACGAGGTCCCGGCATCGGGCAGGTAGGCCTTGACCACGGCGAGGATCGCGATCCCGACGACGATGAGCGCCACGCCGAGGCCGATGACGAACACGTCCCGGCTCCGGCGTCCGCGCCCCGTGCCGACGACGGCGGCCGACCTCGGCCCGGTGGCACCGGAACGCCCGGCGTACCCGGCTTGACCGGCATAGGGGGAGCGACGTCCGCTGCGGTCGGCGGCCACCGGATCGAGCCAGAGCTCTCCGGGCCGCGCATCGGGCGGGTACCACTGGTAGTCGCTGGCCAGCCACCAACCGGGCCCCGGCGGTTGCTCGCCCCGCGGGCCCCGCACGACGCCGGTCCACAGCTCGCCCGGTCGCGCCTCCGCCGGATACCAGTACCCGTCGGATGCCCGCCACCAGCCCAGTTCCAGCTCATCGGCCATGAGCCCAGGATTCACCCGGAGTGGGGGCGTGACCATGGGCTGTTCGCCCTCACCTTGGGCTAGGTTCCCGGTCCTATGACGCTCTCGATCGGTCGCATCGGCATCTGGACCGGGGCTCTCGACGCCCATCCCACCTCGGCTGCGCAGGAGGCCGCCCAGCGCCTCGAAGCGCTCGGCTACCCGACCCTGTGGATCCCCGAGGCCGTCGGCCGCGATCCCTTCGTGGCTGCGGCGAACCTGCTCGCCGCCACCTCGACCCTGCAGCTCGCCACCGGTATCGCCAACATCTACGCCCGTGACCCGATGACCACCGCGGCCTGTCAGAACACCCTCGCCGAGGCCTATCCCGGCCGGTTCCTCCTCGGTCTCGGGGTGAGCCACCGCCACCTGGTGACCGGAGTCCGCAAGCACGACTACAGCCGGCCGCTGTCCTACCTGCGTGACTACCTGGCGGGGATGGACCAGGCACTGTTCATGGCGGTCAAGCCGGCGGAGAAGCCCTCGACGGTGCTCGCCGCCCTCGGCCCCAAGATGCTGGAGCTCGCGGCCACCGCCACCCAGGGGGCGCACCCGTACTTCACCACCCCCGAACACACCGCCTACGCCCGCCAGGTGATGGGCGACGGTCCGCTGCTGGCTCCTGAGCAGATGGTGGTGCTCTCCACCGATGCCACCGAGGCCCGAACCATCGCCCGGGCCGGTATGGCCGTGTACCTGCGGGCCCCGAACTACCTGAACAACCTGCTGCGGCTCGGCTTCGACGAGTCGGACTGGGCCGATCACACCAACGCCTCGGACCGGCTGGTGGACGCCATCGTTGCGTGGGGCACCGCCGAGCAGATCGCCACCCGGGTCAAGGCCCATCACGACGCCGGCGCCGACCATGTGTGCGTCCAGGTGTTGCGCGGCGACCGCTCGCTGCCGCTCGATGAGTGGACCGAGCTCGCCGGCGCCCTGCTGTGACCCGGCGGCGCTGAGCCGGCGCGTGCTGCTGCACCGGTCCCGGTGCGCGGCGCGTGGCGCTCAGCCCAGGGCGGGGATGATCTCCGCGCCGGTCAGGGCGATGACCTCGTCCACCATTGCGGTCGGAATGCCACCGGCGTCGATGAGGACGAGGAGGCGGCTGAGGCCGAGCTCCTCGGCCATCGCGCCGAGCCGGTCGACCGCCTCGGCCGGGCTGCCGCACACCGCCGGGCCCTCGATCAGCACGTCGAAGTCGAAGCTGCGCGCCCCGGCCGAGCGCACCATCGAGGCGAACTCCACGTAGTTCTCGAAATAGGGACGCCACCGCTGCCGGGCCTGCTGGCTGGTGGGCGCCACGTGCAGGTAGCACGGGAAGGTGACCGACACCCGGTCGGCGAAGCCGTTGCCGATCATCCGCTCCCGGTACCGCTCGACGATGGCGCGGTAGTCGGCAGGGAAGCGGAACAGGCTCGGCAGCACGAACGGCAGACCGAGGTCGGCCGCGAGGTCGGCCGAGACCGTCGACAGGCCGCCGCCGATGTTGATGCGTGGGTGCGGCTGCTGGACCGGGCGGGGCTCGAGGTGCACCCGGTGCAACGGCGCCCGGTAGTGGCCTTCCCAGGACACCTCGTCCTCGGTGAGCAGGCGCAGCACCAGGCGGAGGTGCTCCTCGAAGCGGGGCCGCAGTTCGTCCACGCTGCCGATACCGAACGCGGTCATGGTGTTGACGTCGACGCCGCGGGCGAAGGTGGCCTCGGCCCGGCCGTCGGAGAGCACGTCGAGCGTGGCGAGGTCCTCGGCGATGCGCACCGGGTCGGCGTTGGCCAGCAGGGTGACCGACGTGCCCAGCCCGATGGTCCGGGTCGCCGCTGCGGCGTAGCTGAGCACCAGGAACGGTGAGGGCAGGGCGTAGTGACTGAAGTGGTGCTCGCCGACGCCGAGCGAGCTGAACCCGGCCTGCTCGGCCTCGACGGCGAGATGGACCAGCGAGTGATACCGCTCGGCGACGCTCGGCACCGCCCCCGTGGTCGGGTCGGGCAGCACATCGAGCAGGCTGAGGAGTCCGACGTCGACCACGGCGCAGACCTTAGGCGCCCCCTGATCCGCGCCCGAAGTGTGCCGTAGGGTGATCGGATGATCAGCGGAACCTGCTCGGACCGATTCGCCGCCGTACGCACGGCGTTCGAGGACAACTTCGCCCGCCACGGCGAGGTCGGGGCGGGGGTCTGCGTGACGCTCGACGGGGCGACCGTGGTCGACCTGTGGGGCGGCGTCCAGGCCGGCGACGACGCCGAGCCGTGGCAGGCCGACACGCTGGTGACGGTGTTCTCCTGCACCAAGGGGGCCACCGCGCTCGCCGCCCACGTCCTGGTCGACCGGGGCGAGATCGACCTCGACCGGCTGGTGTCGTACTACTGGCCGGAGTTCGCCGCCAACGGCAAGGACCGGGCCACGGTCCGCATGCTGCTGAACCATACGGTCGGGGTGCCGACCTGGCGCGAGAAGATCCCCAAGGGCGAGGTGTACGACTGGGACGCCATGGCCGCCCGCTGCGCCGCCGAGGCCCCGTTCTGGGAGCCCGGGACCCGCCAGGGCTACCACATGCTGAGCTTCGGTTGGCTCATCGGCGAGGTGGTGCGCCGGGTGTCGGGCAGCTCGCTGGGGACGTTCCTGCGCCAGGCGCTGGCGGAACCTTCCGGTGCCGATTTCCACCTCGGTGCCGCCGAGTCGGTGCAGCCGCGGATCAGCCGGGTCATCCCCTTCGTGCCCGACCCGGCAAGTCCGTCGGCGATGACCCTGCAGGTTCGCGCCGACCGTTCGTCGATCCCGGCGTTGGCCCTGCTCAACCAGGGCGGGATGAACCCCAACAGCCGCGACTGCCACGCCGCCGAGATCGGCGGTGGGGGTGGCGTGTCCTCCGCCCGGGGCCTGGCACACCTCTACCGCGGCTTCGCCACCGGCGAGGCGGTCGGGGCCGACACCCTGGCCGCCATGGGACGGGTCAGCGCAGCCACCGAATGCGACGCCACGCTCGGGGTGTCGACCCGCTTCGGGCTGGGGTTCATGGCCTCGATCGACAACCGGCGCCGTCCCGACGGCTGGGACCGTGACTCGGCGCTGCTGTCGGACACCGCGTTCGGCCATGTCGGCGCGGGCGGCTCGATCGGCTTGTGCGACCCGGCGGAACGTCTCAGCGTCGGCTACGCCATGAACCGTATGGGCGAGGGGATCCTGCTCAACGAACGCGGTCAGGGCCTGGTGGACGCGGTCTACCGCAGCCTGGGTTACCGCTCGAACGAGTCGGGCGCCTGGCGACGTTGAGCGTGCCGGCCGGGCCCCCGGGGGCAGACAGGCTCAGCCCTCCCGGGCGACCCACCACTCCTTGAGGGCGACCTCGGCGTCGCCCTCGTCGACGGCCTCGCCGCGTCGCTTCAGCTCGAGCAGGTAGCGCACCGCCTCGCCGACCACCGGCCCCGGCCCGATACCCAGCAGCACCATGACCCGGGTCCCGTCGATGGCCGGGCGCTCGGCCTTGCGGCGATCCTCGGCGGCGAGGTCGGCGACGCGCTGCTCGAGGTCGTCGACCTGTTCCTGCAGCCGTTCGGCCTTGGCCCGGTTACGGGTGGTGCAGTCACAGCGGACCAGCTCGTTCAGGTCGCCCAGCAGGTGCCCGGCATCGCGGGCGTAGCGGCGCACGGCCGAATCGGACCAGCCCTCGGCGTAGCCCTTGAACCGACCCGACAGGCGGACCAGCTCGGTCACGTCTCGCACCAGCTCCTCGTCGTAGCCCAGGGTACGCAACCGGCGGCGGGTCATCTTGGCGCCGACCGCCTCGTGATGGTGGAAGGTCACCTGCCCGTCGACGTAGGCCCTGGTCAGCGGCTTGCCGATGTCGTGGAAGAGCGCGGCGAGCCGCACCCGGAGATCGGGCGGGGTCTTGGCGACCACGGCAATGGTGTGACTGAGCACGTCCTTGTGGCGGTGGATGGGATCCTGCTCGAGGCGCAGTGCAGGCAGCTCGGGAACCAGTTCTGCGGCACGGCCCGAATCGACCAGTTGCCACAGACCCTGGGACGGGTCTGGTTGGAGGAGCACGGCGTCGAGGAGTTCACGGTCAGCAGCCACGGTGGCCCGATGCTAGCGGCGACACCCGCCGCGCCCCACCGGGAGGGGTCCTTCGACGGACCGGGCTAGCATCCCGCCCCGTGCTGCTGATCCGCGGAGGCGACGTCATCGACCAGTCAGGACGTCGCCGCGCCGACGTCCTGATCGACGGTGAACGCATCGTGGCGGTCGGCCCCGGACTCGACGGCGGTGCCGGGGTGACCGTGCTCGACGCCACCGGTGCGGTGGTCTGCCCGGGGTTCGTCGACCTGCACACCCACCTCCGCCAACCCGGCCAGGAGGAGGCCGAGACGGTCGAGACCGGCTCGCGGGCCGGCGCCCTCGGCGGGTACACCGCGCTGGTCGCCATGCCGAACACCACGCCGGCAACCGACTCCGTCGAGCTGGTGCGCCAGGTCCGCCACTGGGGGGTCGAGGCCGGCCTGGTCGAGGTACACCCGGCTGCAGCCATCACCGCCGGCCGCAGCGGCGAGCGGCTGGCCGATCTGGCTGCGCTGCACGCCGCCGGGGTGCGGGTGTTCACCGACGACGGCAACGAGGTGGCCGACGCCGCCCTCATGCGCCAGGCCCTCGAGCTCGCCCGCACGTTGCCGGGCGCGGTCGTCGCCCAGCACGCCGAGTGCGCCGCGCTGGTGGCCGACGGCCATCTCAACGAGGGTCCGGTCTCGCGCAGCCTGGGCCTGGTGGGCCGGCCGGGCACCGCCGAGGAGATCACCGTGGCCCGAGACCTGGCGCTGGTGCGGCTCGTCGGCGGTGGGGTGCGCTACCACGTGCTGCACGCCTCGGTGGCGGCCACCGTCGAGCTGATCCGCCGGGCCAAGGCCGACGGGCTGACGGTGTCCATGGAGGTCACCCCCCAGCACCTGACCCTGACCGACGCCTGCTGCTCGGGGGCCGACCCGGCCTTCAAGGTCAATCCACCGCTGCGTGGGGACGACGATCTGCTGGCGCTGCGCGACGCCCTGCGCGACGGGGTCATCGACGCCGTTGCCACCGATCACGCCCCACACGCCCCCGACACCAAGGCCCGCCCGTTCGCCAGTGCCCCGCCGGGGATGTTGGGCCTCGAGACGGCGCTCGCCGTGGTCGTCGGCCCGGCCGCCATCCCCCTCGAACGCGCCATCGCCGCCCTGTCGTGGGAACCGGCCCGCATCGCCGGGCTCGGCGAGCACGGCCGGCCCGTCGCCGCCGGCGAACTCGCCAACCTCTGCGTGTTCGACCCGAACCGCAGCTGGGAGGTCGACCCCGACCGCCTGGCCTCGAAGTCCCGCAACACCCCCTTCGCCCACTGGACGGTGACCGGCAAGGTCCGTCACACCGTGCTGCGGGGAAGGCCGACCGTGATCGACGAGGTGGCCCAACGATGAGGGCACTGCAGTTCCGCCGGCAGGAGCTCCGCTACGCCGCGGCGGCCGTCGGATCCCGTCTGTTCGGCAGCGACGGGGCGAAGGTCGGCCCGTTGAAGCTGGCCGAGGTCGATCCGATCGAGCTGCCCGGGCCCGGCTGGGTGCGGGTCCGGCCCCGCCTGGCGGGGATCTGCGGCTCCGACCTCGCCACCGTCGCCGGCGAGTCCGCCCGGTACTTCGAACCGTTCGTGTCCTTCCCGTTCACCCTCGGCCACGAGGTCGTCGGCGAGGACGAGGACGGACGCCGGGTGGTGCTCGAGCCTGTGCTCGGGCCCGAGGCCCGCGGTTTCGTCCCACCGTGGCCCGATGCCGCACCCGGCGACGGTGACGACTACGGCCACCTGGTCACCGGCGAGCTCGAACCCGGCATCCAGATCGGCTACTGCGCCTCGACCGGCGGCGGTTGGTCGAGCGAGTTCGTCGCCCACCGCACGCAGCTGCACGCCGTGCCCGAGGCTCTCAGCGACGAGGCCGCGGTGATGATCGAGCCGCTCGCCGTCGCGGTGCACGGCGTGTTCCGTGGCAACATCCCCGCCGGCGCCACCGTGGCCGTCCTCGGTGCCGGCACCATGGGCCTGCTCACCGTGGCCGCCCTGCGGGCGCTGCACCCCGATTGTCGCATCCTGGTGGGCGCCAAGTACCGCCACCAGCAGGAACTCGCCCGCAGCTTCGGGGCCGACCAGGTGGTCGAACCGGCCGGTCTGCGCCGAGCGGTACGCCGGGCGGTGGGCTGTCACCTCATCGGCAAGGACCTCGCCGGCGGCGCCGACGTCACCGTCGACACGCTGGGCAGCTCGGCGTCGATCCGCGAGGCCATCGGCGTCACCCGCCCCCGGGGCCGGGTCGTGCTGTTGGGGATGCCGGCCGGCGTCCGCCTCGAGCTGACCGCGTTGTGGCATCGCGAGACGGAGCTGGTCGGGTCGTACTGCTACTGCACCGAGACCCTGTCCTCGGGAGAACGCCGCAGCAGCTTCGCCCTGGCCATCGACCTCGCGGTCGAACTCGGCGACCGGCTCGGTTCGCTCGTGTCGGCCACCTATCCCCTCGATCGCTACGCCGACGCCATCGCCCATGCCTCCAGCTCCGGCACCCGGGCCTCGGTGAAGGTCTGTTTCGACCTGCGGGGCGAGAAGCGCCGCTGATCGGCACCCGGCCCGGCCTGCAGGGACGGGCCGCGATGGCGACGCGGCCGGTCCACCCGGACACACACGGCCAAGCGGGGAACGTGCACCGCATGCCCGGACGCGGACGAGCGCCGGACCTTTCGGCCACGGCGCTCGTCGTCGTTCGAGGATGCGGTGCTGCGGGCGCTCAGCGCTCTTCGCGGAAGAGCACGTGCTTGCGCAGCACGGGGTCGTACTTCATGAGCTCGAGGCGCTCACGGGTGTTGGTGCGGTTCTTACGGGTCACGTAGGTGTACCCGCTGCCTTCGGTCGACCGCATCTTGATGATCGGCCGCTTGTCGTTCTTGGCCATGTCGGCGTTCCTTCCCCGAGCCCGGTCAGATCTTCTGGCCCGCGGCGCGCATCCCGGCGATGACCGCCTCGATGCCCTTGCGGTTGATGGTCTTGATGCCCTTGGCCGAGACGGTCAGCGTGACCCAACGGCGTTCCGAGGGGATCCAGAACCGCTGCTTCTGGATGTTCGGGTCCCAACGGCGACGCGTCTTGCGATGGCTGTGGGAGATGGTGTTACCGAAGCTGGGCTTGCGGCCGGTGACTTGGCAGATCTTCGACATGGGCGTTCCTCGATCGGGGCGTCCTCGCACGGCCCCGGAGGGCGCGCTGCAGCGGCTCGCTATCCTAGCGGACCCGACCCGGTGGACGGCAAGGTCGGGCGTGGTGGGGATGACGGGGCCGGGTCGGAAGACGGCGAGTGGTCGCCGCCCTGCCGGGCCTCGCTCGGCGCGGTCCCGGCGCCTGCGTCGGGGCCGAACCCGCCCGGGGCCGCCGGCGGGCCGCCGTAGCCGAGGGGCGGCCCGAAGGCGTCGGGCGCCGGGTAGGCCCCGCCGGGGTGTGGTTCGTAGCGGGGCATCATGGCCCCGATCGGCGACTCGGCGCGATGCGCCTGCTGGGCCGCCGTCAGGTAGGCGCCGTACTGCTCGAGGAAGCCGTCGGTCCGGTACACCGCACCGTCGAGGGTGGGGCCCTGCATGCCCCGATAGATGGCGTCGATGTCCTCGCCGGTGATGGTCTTGTGCTGCTGCAGGGCATGGGCGATCGCTGCCAGGAACCAGCGGTTGTCGAACATCAACTGGTGGGCCCGGGTGTAGAGCTCCTGCAGCTTGGCCTCGACCTCGCGGTCGAACGCCTCGCGTTGGGCGTCGCTGATGTCGCTGGCCATGTGCGAGGTCAGGGTGTCGCCCATCGCCGAACGGGACAGCATCCGGCGGACCATGCTGGTGGCGTTCTGCATGTCGCCGCCCACGCCGACGCTGTTGTCGCCCTCGAAGAAGATGCGTTCGGCGGCCAGCGACGACAGCGAGACGATGATGTCGTGCTCGAGTTCGCTGCGCCAGCGGAACTTGCGCTCCTCGACGGGCACGTAGCTCACGAAGCCGCCCACGTCGCCGCGTTGTTCGATGGTGGCGATGTCGATGACCAGTCGGCGCCGCAGCAGGTAGCCCGACACCGCGTGGCCGGCCTCGTGCAGCGCGGTCTGCAACTGCTCGAGCTCCATCGATGCAGGGCCGTCGGCGAGGCCGTGCACCTTGAACGCCTTGGCCTCGAGCACGTCGGGCCAGCTCACCGTGTCGCGACCGTTGCGGATGGCCACGATGAGCGACTCGTTCACGATGTCCTTGATGACCGCGCCCGATGCGTGCGGCGACATCACGGCGAGCCGCTCGACCTGGTCGGCGGTGAGCACGTGGCGGATCTTGTTGAGGTAGCCGTCGAAGGTCTTGATACGGCCCTCGAGGTTCGGGTAGTCGACCTTGTACATCCGGTCGATACGGCCGGGGCGCAGCAGGGCCTCGTCGAGGGCCTCCGGCATGTTGGTGGCCATCATCACCAGGATGCGGTATTTGGGCGGCTGCTTCGGCTTCATGTTCAGCGCCTGGCGGATCCGTCGGCTGACCATGCCCCGGGGCTTCTTGAGGCCGCTGAGCTCGGTGAGCAGTGCCTGCAACGTGCCCATCCCGCCGCCGCCGCCCATCCCTGCGCCCATCACGACGTTGTTGACGAAGGGGTTGTCGACGAACCGGTTGGCCCGGAAGCGACCGGCCGCCGGATCGGCCACCGCCTCGGCACGCAGCTGGGCGAGCTCGTCCTGCATCCACATGGTCGCCGTCGACTCGCTGACGTAGTGCAGGGCGTTGCAGCAGCGGTTGCGGGCCAGCAGGTGCAGTTCCTCACGGTCGACGCGGCCGTTGAATCCGCCGCCGAGCTGGCCGCGGCTGCCGAGGGTGTCGGCCTCGTCGAAGAAGACGATGACCCCGCCGTAGCGCAGCGCCAGCTTGCGCAGCTTGGTGAACAGCCGCTTCACCTTGAGGATGCCGACCCCGAAGAACATCTGGATGAACGCACCCGGGTCGACGAACACGTAGGGCTTGCCGGTCTCGCCGGCCACCGCCTCGGCCATGAGGGTCTTGCCGGTGCCCGGCGGCCCCCACAACAACATACCGCCGGGTACGTGACCGCCCTTGTCCTCGATCGACTCCGGGTGCTCGAGGAAGACGATGTTCTCCTTCACCTTCTCGAGGACCTTGTCCTGGCCCCACACGTCGGTGAAACGGGTCTTGATGTCGCGCGGCATGTAGGTGTCGATGCCCCCGCGGGACAGGAACCAGAACATGCCGATGAACTGGAACATGATGTAGCCGAAGGCCAGGATCAGCTGGAAGAACCACGGCATGCCCGCCCCGCCGAAGGGGTTGGTCCACAGCCGGCCCGGCGCCTGCACCAGCGCCTCGAGGAAGCTCACGCCCCAGATCCGGGCGAAGATCATCAATGCCACGGTGACCCAGGCCACGACCTTGACCATGCGCCCGAGCCGGTAGCGCAGCCACGGGTTCAGCCTGGACATGCGGCGTTCCCACGCCCCCCACACCCGCTGTTCCCAGAACTGGTTGTAGCCGGCGCTGCGTTCGCAGATGAACAGGTGCACCTGGTGCAGGATCTCGAGCCCCCCGGCGAGGAACAGCCACCACTTGCTGTAGGTCTGGTCGCGTACGACATCGCCCCACGGCATGATGGGCACGTCCTGCTGCTTGATGGCGATCGACAGCGCCAGGACCGCAGCGATGGCGACCAACAACCGGGCCCGGTCCCAGAACATGATGGGGCGGCGGGTGAGCGGCTCGTGGTCGTCGACCACGGGCTCGTGCACCGGCCCGGGCGGGCCGGCCAGGAACGAATCAGGCAGGGGAAGGCTCATGGCCGGTCCTCTCGGGACAACGACGGGTCACACGTCATGACGGACCGCGAACGACGATGCGATGGCGTCGATCGTCTTCTGGTACTTCAGGTAGCACGGGCCGGAGCAGTACATCGACAGGACGTAGATGTTCCCGGCGTCGTGATCGAACAGCACGGTCAGGTCCTGGGTCACCCAGGCCGGGTCCTTGCCATCCTTGGCGGCGTTGATGTTCGCCACCGAGCGGCTGCCGGTGAGCCCGTCGGCGCTCACCTTCTCGTAGGCACTCAGCTCGACCTTCTCGGATCCGACCCCATCGGGCGGATAGACCGGATCGACCGATGCCGCCACCGTCTGGGAGCTGCGCAGCGCCGAGATCGAGTACTGCTCGCGGTAGTAGTCGCTGATCTTGTAGACCTCGACCTTGCCGGTGACCTCGGTGGGCAGGCCCTGGTCGTCGGGCTCGGACCCGCCGTTGCTGGCGAAGGACAGCTTCCAGACCGACTGGATACCGCTCGGCAGGGCGGCGACGCGGCCCTCGCCCTGCGTGGTGGTGACATCGCGCACCTCCCACTCGGTCGGCATCCGCACGAAGCTGCCGAGCGAACGGTTCGCGACGTACTGGTATTTCGACCGGCCGCACGCGGCGAGCAGCAGCACCACCGTCGACATCATGACGATGAGGCTCCGTCGTCGGGGGCTGCGCGTTGTGGGCGTGCGCGGCACGTGCTCTCCATCCTCTGACACGCCTGCACGCCCCGGACAGCACGGCGGGCAGTACGAACGATCGGGGCAGATCGACCGTGGCTGTCACGACGTCACCGGGACGCGGCAAACTCCAGGTGCTTGAACGCTACCCGTATCCGGCGCGTTCCGGCTCATCGGATCAGGGGGTGGATCGCCGCCGCCACAGGACCGGACGGAGGGCGCATGACCGGCACGATCGGCGGTGACTGCTCGGCGCTGCTCGCCGTGCGCGCCCACGTGGATGACCTGGTCAGCCGGACCGACGAGATCGACGAGTTCTGCTCCAGCCCCGATTGGATCGTGCCGCTGCACCACACCCTGGGCTCGGGCGGGCTGCTGGTGGAGACCACTGACGACGCCGCCGTCGTACTCGCCGTGCAACCCGGCCCGCAGGGACGCACGGTGTTGTGGGGGGTCGACGTCGCATGGGGCTACGCCCGGCCGGTGGTGGGGCCCGACCTCGACGCCGGCATCGACCTGCTCGACCGGGTGCTGCGCGACCACCGCCGGGACGCGGTCGCCGTCGTGCTGACCGGCGTGGACCCCGCCGGGGCGTTCGCCGCCCGTCTCGTCGAACGCCTGGGGCACCGGCTGATCGGCACCGGCGAACCCGTCGGACGGCGGGTCGCCGACCTCGCCGACGGCGTCGACGCGTACCTGGAGCGGCGCAGCCGCGCGTTCCGTCGCAACGCCCGGCAGGCGCAGCGACGCGCTGAGGAGGCCGGGGTCGTCTTCGAGTGGGTCGCCGGCGGCGGTGCCGATGTGGTCGAACGGGCGGTCCGGGCCGAGTCCCACAGCTGGAAGGGCCGTGAGGGTTCGGGCCTGGCCGACCCCACCTTCGCCCGCTTCTACGGCGAGCTCGCCGCCGGTCTCGCCCCGACCGGCCGGCTGCGGGCCGGTTTCGCCCGGCTCGACGGGCACGACATCGGCTTCATCCTCGGCGCCCGTCGCGGCAGCACGTATCGGGGCCTGCAGCTCGCCTACGCCGAGAGCGCCCGGGCGCTGTCGATCGGCAACCTGCTGCAACTCGGCCAGATGTACCGCCTGGCCGGCGAAGGGGTGACCCGCTACGACCTCGGCCAGGACATGGCCTACAAGCACGCCTGGTCCGACGAGCTGTTCGTCACCGACACCCTGGTCCTGCGCGGTAGGGTCCGGCCATGAAGGACTCCCTCGCTCCCGGCATCGAGGTCACGGCCTCCCACCTCGTCACCGACGACATGTCGCCACCGCACCTGCCCATGAAGGTGCTGTCGACCCCGTCGATGATCATGCTGATGGAGCGGACCTGCCTCGATTCGGTCCTCGAGCACCTCGATGCGGGCGAGAGCACGGTGGGAACCCACGTGTGCGTGTCGCACCTCGCATCGGCCGCTTCCGGCGAGACGGTGACGATCAGCGCCCGCCTGGCCGAGCGGAACAAGCGGCGGCTGACCTTCGAGGTGCGGGCGACCGCCGGCGACCGCGTGCTCGGTGAGGGAACCCACCAGCGCGCCGTGATCGACACCAGCCGCTTCGGCTGATCGTCAACGGCTGCGGCGGGTCCGGCCGAATCCCACCACGACGTGCTGCGAGGGCAACCGGGTGGTCGCCTCTGCGGCGGCCGAATAGGCCCGCTCGTCGGCCGGGGTCAGCTCGCCGTACTTGGCGATCAACGAACGCGGCCACAGCCGCCGGGCGCGCACCACGTTGATCTCGGCGCCGATGATGACGACCTGGGAGGCGAGGAAGAAGAACGTGAGCAGGCCGATGACCGCGGCGAAGTTCTGGTAGGTGCCGACCGAGTGCCGGATGGTCCGTTCGATCCAGTACGCCCCCGGCACCTGGACCGTGAACCACCCGACCGCGGCGAACAGCGAGCCCGGCACCAGGTCGGCCCAGCCGTGGTCGGCCTCCGACAGCAGCTTGAACGCCAGCAGGAACACCCCGCTGTTGACCACGATGCTGGCGATGTAGATGGCGAGCCGTCCCTGGCCGGGCAGGTCGGGGATGAACCCCGCTGCGGTGCTGATCACCACCGTGGCGAGCAACGACACACCGAGCAGGCCCAACAGCGCCAGCGACTTCAGCCGTCGTTTGGCCAGCGACGGCCGGCCGATCATCGGCACGTCCCACACGTCGTTGAGGGCGTTCTGGGCGGCATCGATGACCTTGAGGCCGCTCCACAGCGCCACGGTGATCCCGATCACCACGGCGGTCCTCGACCCGGTCAGCTCGCCGGCGGCAAGGCTCGGACCGAGGATGGGGACCTGGTCGGTGGCCGCGCCGGTGATCCGATCACGCAACGCCGGCTGGTCCTCGAGCACCATGCCGAGCACCGAGGTGAGGGCGAGGAAGAGCGGGAACACCGAGAAGAAGGCGAAATAGGACACCAGCGCGGCGAGCGAACCAGCCCGGTCGTCACCGAACTTGCGCAGCACCGCCAGCACGAAGCCCACGGGACGGTGACGCCGTTGCCAACGGTCCAACACGGCCAACACGGCAGGCGGGGAGGACGGGGACGACGACGCGTCGAGCGGCTCGTCCTCGGCCGGCGCTGGACCGCCGCCGGGCTTGTTCCGCCACGATCCGATTGCCACCGCAACGAACGCTGCTGCGGCAACCACCGACGACAGGAAGCCGCCGCTCGCCGAGGGAGCTACCGGCGCCTTCTTCCCCATGACCGATGAACGTAGCCGCTCGGCCGCCGGCTCCCGGGACCGGGCCACGACTCGCCGTGCCGGGCAGCGAGCCGGTCAGAGCACGTTCATCGGGTCGATCGGCGAACCGCCGACCCAGACCTCGAAATGCAGGTGCGGCCCGGTCGAGGCGCCGGTCGAGCCCACCCAGCCGATGGTCTCACCCTGGCCGACGGCGGCACCCTCACGTACCGCGAGCTCCGACATGTGGCCGTAGAGGGTCGACAGGCCACCGGCATGGGCGATGATCACGCAGTTCCCGTACCCGCCGTTCCAGCCGGCGAAGATCACCTCGCCCGACTTCGCCGCCCATACCGGCGAGCCGTAAGCCGCCCCGAAATCGGTCCCCGCATGCAGCCGGGCGTAGCCCAGGATCGGGTGGATCCGGTAGCCGAAGGGTGAGGTGATCGGCCCGTCGGTCGGCGTGATGAACCCCGACGCCGAGGAGGCGCTCAACACCGGCGTCGCAGTCGGCCGGCCGGCCGCGGCCGCGACCTCGGCGAGGTGGCGGTTGATCACCGCGGTCAGCTCGTCCTCGGCGGCCTTGAGCCGGTCGGCCTCGGCCTGGACGTCGCCGATCCGGGCCTGCAGCGCTGCGGCGAGCTCGGCCTGGGTGGCCCGCCGAGCGGCGAGCTCGGCGGTGGCCCGCTCCAGTTCGGCGGTGAGGGCGGACGCCTCCGCCACGGCCTGGCGCGCCGTCCGCTCGGACCGGCGCTGCTGCTCCTTGAGCGAGCGCAGCTCCTCGAGGTCCTCGGCGTACCGACCGCGGACGGCGTTGAGCAGGCTGGCCCGCTGGCTCACCTCGGTGGCGTCGGCCGAGGCCAGGAACTGCTGGGTCTGACCGCCCGATCCGCCGGTGTAGGCGTCGAGGACCGCATCGGTGACCCGGGCCCGTACCTCGTCGATCCGGCCGGCGGTGGTGTCGAGCTCGGCCTGTGCCTTCGCCGCCGAGCGGTCGGCGGCGGCGAGCGCGTCGCGTGCCGCCTCGACCTTGGCCTCCTGGTAGCCGATGGCCTCGTCGAGGCCCTCGAGCGCCGAGCGGATCGTGGCGGCATCGGCCCGCAGCAGGTCCAGCTCGGCCGCGACCCGCGCCTGGTCGGCCCGGGTCGCCTCCCGCTGGGGGCGTGCCTCGTCGACCGATTGACCCGATGCCAGGGCGGGCAGCGACACCAGGCAGAGGCCCGCGCCGATGGAAGCGATGATCCGCCGTCGCCACCGCCACTGCGGCCGGCCTGCGGCTCGATCTCCGTGGCCTTCGCCCCGTCTCTGCGCGATCACCGTCCGTCCACGGTAGCCGTCGCCACGGACTCGGCCGTGGCAGCCACCCAGTGTGGGCAACGACGGCGGGAACGACGGCACGCTCCGAGCGGATCAGCGGGGGAACCGCGCCTCCAACCAGGCGATGACCAGATCCATGGCCTCGCGCCGGTGACCCTCGAGGTAGTGCGGCGCACCGGGCAGCATCGCCAGGGTCCGGTCGGTCGCCCCGAGGTTGTCGAAGATCTCCTGGGCCTGCCACCGCCGGATCTCGGTATCGGCCAGCGGGTGCACCAGCAACGACGGCACGGTCACCCGCGGGGCGGTGTCGGCCAGCCGGGCGTGGCTCGACAGGCCCGACCAGGTCGACAACCAGCCACGATCGGTCATGGTGCGGGCCAGCCCGCTGCGGCCGTAGTTGGCCTCGAAGGGGTCGGGGAAGGCGAACAACGACCCCATCGGCCGATCGTCGGGGTCGATGCCGAGGTCGAGGTACGCCGGGTCGGCCAGGGTGCGGTAGATCGTCAGGTACTGCGTACCCACGCCGCGCGCCCTGGCCTGGCGCCAGGCGAGGCTGCCCCGCTCGAGACCGGAGGCCACCCGGCGGGACTGCTCCTGATCGGCCAGCGCGGCACGGGCCAGGGCATCGATGCGGGCCACCCGGTCTCGTTGGGCCTGCCGATACCGTGCCAGCCAGGCCTGTTCGTACCGGCAGGGTTCGGGCCAGGGACGCCAGCCGTTGTCCGGGTGGTACATGTCCAGCTCGTCGACCGTGGCGAAGGGGTCCTGCTCGTCGGCCACCGACGGGTCGATCACCTGCAGCATGAACACCCCTTCCCCGGGATGCGCCGCGACCCCCACCCAGCCGTCGCCGAGGCCGGCATCGGCCTGGGCCAACGCCATGAGCGAGCCCCCGCCCGAGTTGCCCAGCAGCACCACCGCCTCGGCTCCCCGCCGGCGCATCTCGGCCACTGCGGTGGCGACGTCGACCACGCACTTGTCGTGCAGGCAGTCGATGTCGTTGTTGAG
>CAIXPF010000151.1 GCA_903921205.1 uncultured Acidimicrobiia bacterium
GCGAATATCTGGCGGAGCGGTTCCCCGACGCCGGGCTCTGGCCCGCCGATCCGGGCGTCCGCGCCGTGGCCCGGGCGGTGCTCGTGGCGATGATGCTCGTCGCGACCCGGGCGATGGTCGTGCCGGTGGTCGTGCTCGGTCGGATCGTGATGATGACGATGGCGATGGCGGTCGCCCACCAGGGCGACGATGCCCACCGCCATCAGCACCATCGCCGCCACCGAGACCGCCGTGAGCCGCTCACCCAGGACCACGATCGACACCACGACCCCGGCGAGCGGCGCAACGGCGAACACCGCAGCCTCGCGGGCCGCTCCGAGCAGCCGCAGGCTGTACGCCGCAGCCACCACCGATGCACCGTACGCTCCGGCACCGAGCACCACCAGCGCGACGCCCCGACCGACCGGCACCCGGTCGACGTGGCGGAGCACCGACATGGACAGGTTCACCGTCGCCGCCACCGCCGTCTTCCAGCCCACGACGGCGAAGGGGTCGCGGGCCGTGAGCAGTTGCGTCAGGTTGTTGTCCAGAGCCCATCCGGCGCAGGCCCCCACCACCAACAGGCCGCCGGCCACCCCCGCGGTGCCTACGACCGGACCGCCGACGGCCAAGGTGGCCGCACCGCCGAAGATCAACCCGGCGGACAGTGCGGCGCGACGCCCGAGGTGCTCGCCGAAGGCCACGATGCCCACCACCACCGTCAACGGTCCCTCGAGGTTCAACAGCAGCACCGCGCTGAGGCCGCTGGTGCGCTGCAGGCCCGCCATGAGCAGCAGCGGCGCGAGGACCCCGCCGAGCAGCACCACCCCGGCCAGCGGGCGGACATCGGCCCGGCCGAGCGCCGATTCGCCGGCGCGGCCCCGACGGAACACCGCCACCGGAGCGATCACCAGGAACGCCCCGAAGGACAACAGACCGGCGAGCAACTGCGGATCGAGGGACCCGCCGAGCTGCTTCGCCAGCGGCGCGCTCACGCCGAACAGCACTGCGGCGACCCCACCTGCCAGATACCCGGCCCGGACCCCGACCGGCCGGGGCGTTCGCTCGGGCCGGGGCCGGCTCACGGCGTGGTGGTGTTGGTGGTGCCGGTACCGCCCGCCGGCGCCTGGCCGACGCTCGCACCGGCCGGCGCACCGCCTGCCGGCGCACCGGCTGCCGGCAGCACCTCGGGCTCGGTGGGGGCCGGGCCGACCCACAGGTAGACCGCGACGGACAGAACCAGAACGGTCACCCACAGCACCGTGGACCGGCGGACCCGTTCCCCCTCGGGCGGGTCAGCGCCCGCCGGACCGGCACCCGCCGAGCTGCCACGCCCCCGGACCTCGCCCACCGGATCGTCGCTCCCGGTGTCGTCGGTCATGAGGTCGCCGCCGGCACCAGCATCGGGGCTGCCGTGGCAATGCCGGCCTCGGCGAGGCCTTCGGCGATGCGCAACCGCATCTCGCGTCCGGCGTCGTCCTGATCGGCGGCACGGACCCGGGCCACCACCCGCACCCGCACCGCGCCGAACTCGATGGCCTGCACGCCGAGCACCCGGGGAACGTCGAGCAGGACCTCCTGCCAGAACTCGTCGGCGGACATCGCCGCCACCACCGTGTCGAGCCGGGCGATGGCCGCATTCACGTCCTCGACGGCACGGAGGGGCACGTCGACCACCAGCTGCGCCCACTCCATGCTGAGGTTGATCAGCTGGCGGATCTCGCCGTTGGGGACGAAGACCACCTCGCCCTTGGTCGTGCGCAGACGGGTCACCCGCAGGGTCACCTCCTCGACCACACCCTTCACCCCGGTGACCGAGCCGGGGCTGGCCACGCGAACGGTGTCGCCCACGCTCAGCTGCCGTTCGGAGAGCAGGAAGAACCCCGACAGCACGTCCTGCACCACCCGCTGAGCACCGAAGCCGACGGCGACACCGGCAACGGTCGCGGGCGGCACCACCGTGGCCAACGGGACACCGAGCCTGGTGGCCACCATGGTCGCAGCCACGACGCTGATGAGTGCGGAGATCACCCAGCTCGACGCCTGGATCAGCGCCTCCATCCGCCGGGTGTCCGCCACCGCCCGGGCTCGACGGGACCCTTCGACCTGCTCGGCCCGTGACCCGATCCGACGCACGTAGCGGCGCAGGATCTCGTTGGCGGCCCGGTTCAGCACCACGGCGCCGGAGACGATGATCACGATCTCGAGGCCCTGGTCACGGGCCCAGGAACCGACGTCGGGAAACCGGTTCAGCAGGACCGTCGCGGACACGGCACCGACGGCAACAGACACGGTCGCGACCCTACCGAGCGGAACCCACCCGGCGCTGGCATGCCCGCATCGGGCCTGCGCCCCGACGGGAGGAGGCGACCGGGGACCGGAATCGGCAACCCCGCCGTACCCTGGAACCGTGAAGACGACCGCCTCGTACTCGCTCAGGGCCGAGACCGTGGCAGCGAGGCTGGGGGCTGTCGCCGCGGCGTTGCTGTTCATGCACGTGCTCACCGTGCAGATCCTGTTCAACGGATCGCTCGGCCTGGTCGACCGGCTGAACATCGACTACTGGCAGCTGTCGGTGTTCGACCTCGACCAGGAGGCCGGGTTCGGGACCTGGTTCAGCGCCGGCATGCTGCTGTTCGCCGGTCTGCTGCTGCTGCACCAGGCCAAGGCGCTGCGGCTGCAGGGCTCGCGGGAGGACCTGTGGTGGCACATCCTCGGGGTCGGCTTCTGCGTGCTGTCGATGGACGAGGTCGTCGGCATCCATGAATGGGTCAACACCCTGCTGGAGAAGACCGCATGGACGGTGTTCGGCTTCTGGATCTTCGTGCTGGTGGGGCTGGCCTACCTACCGTTCCTGTGGCGGCACCGGGGGCGCCTGACCCTGCTGTTCCTGCTCGCCGGCGCGGTGTACGGCGGCGGGGCCGTGGGGGTCGAACATGCCACCGACGGCCAGGTCGACACGCTGCACTACAACATGTGGACCACCCTCGAGGAGGGCTTGGAGATGAGCGGGGTCATCATCTTCATCTACGCCGTGCTCGACCACCTGCGCGGCGATGCCGACCAGGCGCTCCGCATCGAGGTCGGCCTCGGGGACCGACCCGGGCAGGATCCCGGGAACCGACCCGACGACCGACCCGACGACCGACCCGACGACCGACCCGACGCCTGACCCGGCCGACCGGTCAGGCACGCCGAGCTCCAGTCGGATCGCAGCCTCAGGTCGCCTTCCAGCCGCCGTCGGCGGTGATGACGGCACCGTTGATGTGACGGGCCTCGTCCGACGCCAGGAACAACGCCAAGTTGGCGATGTCGGCAGCGTCGAGGACCGCGGGGATGAGCGTGGCGAACTCGGCGGCCCGGGCGGAGCCGGTCGGGTCGAGCCGTTCGGCAGGCATGCTCTCCGCGATGTTGGTGATCGTGGCACCCGGGCAAATGGCGTTGCAGCGGATCGCCTGGCGGGCGTACATCCAGGCGGTGCTGCGGGTGAGGCCGATCAGCGCATGCTTCGAGGTGGTGTACGCCGTGCCCGCCGCGCCGCCGCTGAGCGCCGCAGTGGACGCGATGTTGACGATCGACCCGCCACCGTGGTCCCGCATGACCTGCACCGCCCGCCGGGAGGTGTACATCGGGCCGTCGAGGTTGACCGCCAGCACCCGCCGCCACACCTCGTCGGTGAGCTCCGCCGTGCCGGCCATGTAGTCCATGATCCCGGCGTTGTTGACCAGCACGTCGAGCCGGCCGTAGCTCGCCACTGCCAGATCGACCAGGCCCTCGGCGGTGACCCGCTCGGCGATGTCACCGGCTGCGGCAACGATCCGCCCGCCCGCCCCGGCGATCTCGGTCACGGCGTCGTCGAGACGTTCCCGGTGCCGGTCGGCCGCCACCACCGCCGCACCCTCGGCGGCGAAGCGCCGTGCCATGGCCAGACCCATGCCCGATGCTGCTCCGGTGATGACCGCGACCTTGCCGTCCAGGCGCATGGCCGGACCTCCCTCGTGACGATGCTCGCGGCGACGGTACCGGCGGCCACCGGCCTCCCCCAGGGCCGTTGGCCCCTGCACCGGCACGACCTCCGGCCCGTTCGGCCGGACCGGCGCGCCAACCTGGCCGGATCGGCCGGATCGGCCGGATCGGCCGGATCGCCGTCAGCGACCCTCGAATGTCGGTTCGCGCTTGGACAGGAAGGCCCGGACGGCTTCCTTGACGTCGTTGGTGCCGATGGCGATGAGCTGGCTCGCCCCTTCGGCGTCGAGGGCCTCGGCCATCGACCGTTGCACCGACTCGTTCAACAGGCGCTTGGTCTGGGCCAGCGCCACCGGCGCGCCCTTGGCCAGCCGTCCTGCCCACCCGGCCACGAAGTCATCGAGCTCGGCGTCGGGCACCACCCGGTTGACCAGCCCGAGGCGCTCGGCCTCGGCGGCATCGATCACGTCGCCGAAGAACGCCAGCTCCTTGGCCTTGTGCAGCCCGATCAGCCGGGGCAACAGCCAGCTGCCGCCGAAGTCGAGGGTCAGGCCGCGCCGGGCGAAGATCTCGCTGAACCGGGCGCCGTCGCCGGCCACGATCAGGTCGCAGCCCAGGGCAAGGTTCAACCCGGCACCGGCGGCGACACCGCGCACCTTGGCGATGGTCGGCTTCGGCAGCCGGTGCAGCGCCAGCGGCACCTGGTTGATCCAGCTCATGGTGAACGAGGCGTGGTTGGGGCCCTCGAAGGGACCGCCGCCGGACAGATCGGCACCGGAGCAGAAGTCGCCACCCGCTCCGGTGATGACCACGGCCCGGTCCTGCGGGTTGCCGGCGATCTCGCCGAGCAGCCCGAGCAGTTCCTCCCACAGGACCCGGTTCATGGCGTTCTTGACCGTGGGCCGGTTCAGGGTGATGGTCACCACTCCGTCGGCCCGTTCCACCTGCAGCGTCTCCACCGGGCGAACGTAGCAGAGGGCCCCGGACCCGCCCGGCCCACGGGATCGGCTCAGACGGCGTCCGCCGGACCGGTCACGTCGGTCGGACCGGTGGCTGCGTCCGGCCAGTTCGGGAGCCGTCGCTCGAGGTACGCCCGCACCCCTTCGGCGAAGGCCGGCTCGCGCATCATCTCGCGGATCAGCTCGTCGGACTCGTCGACCGAACTGCCGACGTCACGGTGCAGGTCGGTGTAGACCTGCCGCTTGGTCTCGCGCAGCGAGCGGGGCGACACCGTCGCCACCAGGTTCCGTACGTACCCGTACGTATGGTCGAGCAGATCCTCGGGTGGTGTCACCGCGTTGACCAGGCCGATCCGCTCGGCCTCCTCGGCGAGGATCACCCGGCTGCTGTAGAGCAGCTCGTTGGCCCGGCCCAGCCCGACGATACGGGGCAGTATCCACGACATGCCCGCCTCGGCCGGCAGGTTGAGCTTGCCGTGCGAGGTGGTGAGCTTCACCCCGGCGGCGGCGAAACGCAGGTCGCAGAAGCAGGCCAGCACCATGCCGATCCCCGCGGCCGACCCGTTGATCGCCGCGATGGTCGGCTTGGTCATGCCGAAGTGGAACGCGAAGGGATGGTCGAACTCGGGCCTGACCCCGTATCCCGGACGGGCCAGGCGCTCGCGGATGCCCGGGTCGTACCCGCCCTTGGCGACATGGCCCTCCAACGCCGCCGAGTCGGCGCCGGCGCAGAACCCCTTGCCCGCACCGGTCACCACGATCGCCCGTACCGCAGGGTCTGCCTCGGCCTCGGCGAGGCACCAGCGGTACTCGGTGTGCATACGACCGGTCCAGGCGTTGAGACGGGCGGGCCGGTTCAGGGTGATGGTGGCGACGCGCTCGGCGACCGCGTAGGTGGTTGCCCGGAGTTCCATCGCCGGAGCCTACGACGCACCCACCGCGGCCGCGCTCGCGCAAACGCGTCAACCGGACCGGCGGAGTGCGGCTAGGGTGCGGACGCTCTTCGCCGTCGTCGTACGGCGGCAGGGGGGAAAGTCAGAGAGGGGACCGAGGCAGCGGCCATGGCCGCGGCAGCAGCGGATCCGCCCCGGGGGACGGGGCACCGCACCCGTTGCCGTCGCCACCGCTACTTCGACGCGCTTGCAACCGGACGGGGACGGTCCCCGCTCCCGGGTGCGGGTTCGGACGCTCCCCGCCCTGGCGCAGACGACGAAGGGACACCACACACGTGAAACGCAAGGGATTACCGGTCCTGGCGACCTTGGCCGCCTTCGGCATGCTGGCCGCCGGCTGCGGCAGCAGCGGGAGCGACGAGGCCGCCACCGAGACCACCAAGGCCGCCGCGGCCAGCACCACGGCGGGGCCGGCCACCACGGCTGCGCCGGCCACCACCGCACCGGTCAAGCCACCGGCCTCCATGGAGGAGTGGGAGAAGCTGTGGGAGACCCAGCGGGCCGCGATCGTCCAGAAGATCAAGGACAACAAGTGGGGGGTCTCCGCCGACGGCAAGACGTTGACGGGGCCGAGCGGCTTCACCATCGACCTGTCCAAGTGCGCCGGAGGCAACTGGAACAACACCGAGGGCCTGACCGACACCGAGATCAAGTTCGGCCATACCATCTCGCTGTCGGGCACCACGGCCGACTACGGCAACGCCACCAAGACGGCCAAGTTGATGTTCGACTACTACGCCGACAAGGGCCTGTTCAAGGACTCCAACGGCAAGACCCGCAAGGTCAACTACATCGTCAAGGACGACGGCTACGACGCAGCGCGGACCATCCCGCTGGTCGACGAGCTGATCGACAACGACAAGGTGTTCGCCATGTGGTCGCTGGGCACGCCACCCAACCTGCGCACCTACGACAAGCTCAACGCCCGCTGCATCCCCAGCGTGTTCATGCAGAGCGGGCACCCCGCCTTCGGTGACCCCGTCAACCACCCGTGGACGGTCGGCGCCCCGCAGATCTCCTACTCCACCGAGGCCGTCCTGTGGTCGGCGTTCGTGAAGGACCGCATCAAGGAGTACCCCGGCCCGAAGGTCAAGGTGGCCGCCCTGGTGATGAACAACGACTTCGGCAAGATCTACGACGCGTCGTTCAAGGCCGCCATCGCCGCCGATCCCGACCTCAAGGACAAGGTCACCTACGTCACCCAGACCGTCGAGCCCCAGGCCCCGTCGATCAACGATCCCATGACCACCCTGGCGGCGGAGAAGCCCGACTTCTTCATCGCCATGGTCGCCGCCCAGATGTGCACCCAGGCGGTCGTCGTCGCCGCCGAGAACGGGATGAAGGAGGCGGTCAAGTACAAGATGCAGCCCGCCACCTGTACCGGCTCGGCGTACGTGAACAAGGAGAAGGTCGGCGGCGACGGCATGTCGGCGGACAGCTGGTGGTTGGTGAACCCGGGCTTCAAGGACCTCAACGACCCTGCCCAGTTCAGCGATCCGTGGGTGGCCTGGGCCCGTGACCTGATGCAGAAGAACGGCATCGACCCCAAGATGTCGAGCTCGTTCAGCACCGGCATCTACTACGCCTGGCCGCTCATGCAGACCTGGGCAATCGCCGGCCAGCTGCCGGGCGGGCTCACCCGGGCCAACGAGATCCTCGCCACCCGGGCGCTGGAGATGACCCATCCCGCCTACCTGCCCGGCGTCAAGCTGCACCTCGACGGCAACAAGGATGCCTACGTGGCCGAGGGTGGCGTGTTCCAGCAGTGGGACGGCAAGGGCCAGATCTGGGTGGTCAAGCCGCCGGTCGTCGACCTCGACGGCAAGTCCAAGCCCTGCGCGTGGGACACCGGCTCGGGCACCTGCAAGTAGCCCACCGGTGACGCCCGGGGGCCGTCCTGCGGCTCCCGGGCTCATCTGTCGGGCGGTCGACGGCGCCGGCCGCCTGCCCCTGCAGGCGGCCGGGCCGCGTCAGTCGCGCGGCCGGGCCAGGATACGGAAGATGTCGGCCGTGCGGGCGAACGCCTCTGCCGACCACGGCGGGCCTACCCCGTCGAGGATCCAGCACACCAGGTCGTAGAGGTCGCGGTCGGCCTGCTCGACGTCGAGCGGCTCGAGGTCGACCACCAGCGCCGCCAGCTCCAGCCCCGACGGGAACGGTCGGCCGGAACGGCCGAGGAAGGTCAGCTCGTAGGGCCGGCCGTCGACGGCCACCACCGCCGGCGGCCGGAACGGATCGTCGTCCAGACCGAAGCGATCGGCGAAGAACCGGGCGAACTCCGGGTAGTGGCCCAGCTCCGGTTCGACCAGCAGCGGCACCGGCCGCAGGCCCGGTGGACATGCGGCGAGCACGGTCACGGTGGCGCTCATCGGGACCCCAGCGTGCGCTCGGCGAAGTCCACCAGCAGCTCGCCGATCTCGGCGCCCGAGTCCTCCTGCAGGAAGTGGCGGCCCGTCACCGGGTGCACGCCCTCGGCGTGGGGCCACAGGTCGTGCCAGCGTGGGGCCACGGCGTCGATGCTGAACACGTCGTCCTCCCGGCCCCAGATCACGGTGGCGGGCAGGCGCAGCCCGGCGACCCCGGCCTCGAGCCGGCGGAACCGGTCGGCGGCAAGATCGGTCGGCAGGCTCAGCGGGATCCACCGCGGCCACTGCCAGGTGAGCCGGCGCTCGTCGGCGGTGGCGGTGACCGCCTCGTAGGCGGCCCGGCCGGTGGCCTCGTACCGCTCGCGGTCCACCGTCGAGAGGTAGACGCCACGGCCCGGCATCGCGGCCTGGCGGCCCAGCAGGTAGGGCCCGACGACGGGCGCGTGCATGGTGCGCCACGGCACCACCCGATGGTGGAAGTCGGCGGACGGCTCGACCCAGGCCCAGGTCGACATGACCGCCACCGCAGCGAAGCGGCCCGGACGGCTCAGCAACGCGGCGAGCCCGGTCGGCCCACCCCAGTCGTGACAGACCAGCACCGCTGCGTCGAGGTCCAGGGCGTCGACGAGGGCCACCAGGTTGGCGGCGTGGTTGTCGAGGCTGTGGGCGGAGGCGATGTGCGGGCGCTCCGACAGGCCCAGGCCGATCTGGTCGGGCACGATGACCCGGTAGCCGGCCGCGAGCAGGGGCGGCACGGTGTCGCGCCACAGGTAGCCCCAGGTCGGGTTGCCGTGCAGCAGCAGCACCGGCGTGGCCTCGGGCGGGCCCTCGTCGACGTAGTGCATCCGCCAGCCGTTGACCCCGACGAACCTCGAGCGATACGGGTAACGGGCGGCGATGTCGGGACCGAGATCGGCGATGGTGCGCAGGCTCACCGCCGGGCCACCTCGGCGACCAGCCGGTCGACGGCGGCGAGATGGTCGACCAGGCCCTGCTCGTTGCGACCGATCTGCAGCTCACGCACCGCCCCGGAGGCGATGTTGCGCTGCACCTGTTCGGCCACGGCGAAGTCCTCGTCGGGGATGGTGACCCGCACCCGCTCCCAGTTGCGTTCCCACAGCTCGTGCTCATCGGCCCGGTCGGCGGGCACCAGCATCGACAACCGGCACCTGGTCCGGCCCGGGTCGTTGGGGTCGGGCCGGAACGAGAACACCTCGTAATGCCCTGCCTGCCACTGCAGCACCGAGCCGGGCATCAACACCACGGGCAGGCTGAGGTCGGACCACAGCTCCCACTCGTCGCGGGCGCTGGCGGCGAGGTGGCGGCCCAGACGGTTCTTCGGGATGGCCACCCGGAAGTGCTCGCCGTAGCGGTCGACCAGCCAGCTGTTCGCGGGCAGGTACGGGGCGATCGTGGTCCGGTGCAGGTACTTGAGGTGGTACAGCTCGAGGAACCCGTCGGTGAGCAGCTTCCAGTTGCACGCCACGTCGTACTCGACGGCGGCGTAGAACACCGCTTCCCCGAAGCCCAGCATGGTGAGCAACGCGTCGAGATCGGCCCCGAGCCACTCCGCCACCGACCGGGGTGCCGGATCGGGATCGGTCGTCACCCAGATGACCCCGTGGCGTTCCTCGCAGGGCACGGAACGCAGACCCCGCCCGCACGGCGCGGACGAGAACAGGGCGGCGTCGGCCACCGAGCGCAGCGTGCCGTCGAGCTCGTAGGACCAACCGTGGAACGAGCAGGAGAACGCCCGGGCCGTCCCCTCGGCCTCCCGTTCGACGGTGGCACCGCGGTGGGCGCAGGCATTGACCAGCGCCCGGACCACGCCGTCACGGCCCCGCACGACGAGCAGGGGCAGTCCGCCCAGCTCGATGGCCCGGAAGTCTCCCGCTCCGGGTATCTCGGTGCCGTGCAGCGCCGCCACCGGACGGGCGGCGATGGCCGCCAGCTCGGCCCGGTGGCGATCGGGGCAGGTGTACACCGACGCGGGCACCGCCACCGGAGCCCCGTCGGCCGGTGAGGGACCGTCGGTGAACAGGGCCATCAGACGGTCACCGAGCGCGAGTTCCTGTTCACGGTTCACGACCGGGGACTCTACGCGGTCGTGGTCGGACCGTTGCAGGTATCCGGCGGGTCGGCGGCCCGAATGGCTTTGGCCTACCCCGGCGCGGTACGTAAGCTCGCGGCCCTTATGGCCACCACCCCGACCGCCGCGTTCTCCATCACCCTCGACTGCCGGCTGGACAACGTACCGGGAACGCTCGGCCGGCTGTGCTCGGCCATCGGCGCCGCCGGTGGCAACATCGGCGCCCTCGACGGGTTCGACGTGCGGGGACCGGAGCTGCGCCGCAACCTGGTGGTCCATTGCCGCGACGAAGCCCACCAGCAGCGGGTGGTCGATGCCGTGCACGCCCTCGACGGCGTCACCCTGGTCGACTGGTGGGACCGCACCTTCCGGATGCACGAGGGCGGCAAGATCGAGACCACCGCGCTGTGCCCGGTGAACGACCGTGACGACCTGTCGATGGCGTACACCCCCGGTGTGGCCCGGGTGTGCATGGCCATCCACGAGCAGCCGGAACTGTCGCACCGCTACACGATCCGCAAGAACACCGTGGCCATCGTCAGCAACGGCACCGCCGTGCTAGGCCTGGGCGACATCGGCCCCGAGGCCGCCATGCCGGTCATGGAGGGCAAGGCCCTGCTGTTCAAGGAGTTCGGCGGGGTCGACGGGTTCCCGGTGTGCATCAACGCCCGCACCGCGGACGAGGTGGTCGACCTGGTCGAACGCATCGCCCCCACCTTCGGCGGGATCAACCTCGAGGACATCGCCGCCCCGGAGTGCTTCGAGATCGAGGAGCGGCTCAAGGCCAGCCTCGACATCCCCGTCTTCCATGACGACCAGCACGGCACCGCGGTGGTCACGCTGGCGGCGCTGTGGAACTCGCTGAAGATCACCGGCAAGAAGATGGAGGACCTCTCCGTCGTGATCGCCGGTATGGGTGCTGCAGGCGTGGCGATCGGCAAGATCCTCATCAACGCCGGGGTGGGCGAGATCGTCGGCTGCGACCGGATCGGCGCCATCTTCCAGGGACGCGACGGCATGAACCCGGCCAAGCAGTGGTTCGCCGAGAACACCAACCCCTCCCGCAAGGAGGGCACCATCGCCGAGGTGATGCGAGGCACCGACGTGTTCATCGGGGTGAGCGGGCCGGACCTCATCACCGCCGCCGAGGTGCGCTCGATGGCCAAGGACCCCATCGTGTTCGCCATGGCCAACCCCAACCCCGAGATCCGGCCCGAGGCGGCCGACGGGCTGGCAGCGGTCATGGCCACCGGTCGCAGCGACTACCCGAACCAGATCAACAACGTGCTGGCGTTCCCGGGTCTGTTCCGCGGCGCCCTCGACGTGAACGCCACCGACATCACCGAGAACATGAAGCTCGCCGCTGCGGTGGCCATCGCCGAGTCGGTGTCCGACGCCGAGCTGTCGCCGGCCTTCGTGGTTCCCTCGGTGTTCGACCACACGGTCGTCGCCCGGGTCGCCCCTGCGGTGTCCCGCGCCGCCGAGGCGGACGGGGTCACCCGCCGGGTCTGATCCGGTCCGGGTCCGAGGGGCGACCGACCACCCGCGCCGGGTTGCCGACGACGGTGACGCCCGGTTCGACGTCGTGGCGCACCACCGCCCCTGCGGCGATCACGGCGCAGGCGCCCACCGTCACCCCGTCGTCGACAACGGCCCGGGACCCGATCATGACCCCTGCGCCGAGCTGCACGCCGGCACCGACGTAGGCGCCCGGCAGCACCGACACGAACGGGTCGAGCACGCTGCCCGCCCCGACCGTGGTGTGCACCGACAGCAGGACGTGCGCACCAAGCCGTGCCCCGCGGGCGACCGTGGCCCGGGGTTGCAGCAGGCAGCCCTCCCCCAGCGTCGTGTCGACGTCGACGAGGGCTGCGGGATGGATCAGGGCGAGGCTCGCCACGTCGGCCGGCAGCCGCTCGACCAACGAGCGGCGCACGGCGGGCTTGCCGGCACCGAGCAGGTAGGCGTCCGCCCCCAGCCCGGCCACCAGGTCGAGCGGCCCGAGGAATGGCAGGCCCAGCCGGGCCAGGCGTTCGAGATCGGGTTCGCCGTCGTCGACCACCCCGAGGACGCGCCACCGGTGCCGGCCATCCGCCTGCTCGACCGCCCGCAGGTAGATGTGCGCCGAGGCCACGTTGCCACCGCCGCCGACGAGCACCACCGACGAGCTGGTGCGTCTGACGGACACCGCTGCGGCCCCGACCCACCAGGCACCGCGGCCGTCGAAGCGGTCGACGGCCCCGACGAGATCGGTGAGCTCGCACTCCCGGGCCCGTCGCTGTTCGCAGGGGTCCGTGTCCGGGCCGTCGGCATTCGCGGCCACGTCGGCGAGCACGACCGCACCGGGCGGGACGGTCACGCCGTCACCGACCGACACGCCATCGCCGACGGTCGCTCCCGCCCCGACCCGCACACCGCGTCCGAGGTACGCGCCGGCACCGATCACTGCGTGGCCCGCAACCACCGCACCGTCGGCCAGCACGGCACCGTCGCCGAGCACCGACCGTCCGACGTGGACACCGCGGCCCAACGACACACCCGAACCGAGCACCGCACCGGTATGCACGACGCTGCCGCCGGCGATCCGCGCGCCGGGCTCCACCACCGCGCCGGCCGCAACCCATGCCGGCGCGACCTGGTCACCGCCGACCGTGTCGCCCGGCCCGGGCGCCTCCACGACCCGTGCGGGTGCGCCTGCGACGGTCGTCCCCGGTGCGACATCGCCGGTGACCACCGCGCCGGGGCGTACGACCGCGCCGGCCCCGATCACGATCGACTCGATGAGCACCGCGTTGGCCCCCACCTCCGCGCCGGCGCCGATCCGGCTGTATCCACTGATCGCCGCGCCCGCGCCGATCACCACTGCGTCCTCGAGGACCACGTCGTGACCGAGCGAGGCCCACGGGCCGATCCGGCACGAGCGACCGGTGCGTACCAGCCCGGCCACATAGGTGAACGGCCCGAGCACCGTGCCTGCGCCGAGCCGGTCGAGCTCGCTGCGCCAGACCGTCGGATGGATGGAGGGGGCGGTTGCTGTGCTGACGGTCTCGTCGTTCGGTGTCATGCCGACCTCTCTGCTCACGGCACCCGCCAACCAGGTCCACCAGGCACGCGGACATCCGTCGGGGAACAACGATACGGACCATTGCGAAGCGCCGGTACGGGCCTTAGGACATACCCGGTGGGCCCCCTCGGGAGCCCCGGCGGGCCGCCCGCACTACCATCAGCCGGCCCCAGATGCCCCACCCGGAGGAGATCCGCCCGTGCTCATCGAGTCCCTGCTCCCCCTCGGCAAGCTCGACCCCGGCCTGCGTGAGCCGGAGACCCCCCTCGACATCCGCGACTTCGCCCGGCTCGCCGCGGTGGCCGAAGAGGTCGGTCTGGGCGCGGTGCTGGTCGAGGAGACCAAGGACGATCCCTTCCAGCTCCTGGCCCTCGGCGCCACCACGACCTCGCGGATCGGCCTCGGCACGTCGGTGGCCATGGCCTTCCCGCGCAGCCCGACCTCGACCGCCATGTCGGCCTGGTCGCTGCAGAAGCTGTCCAACGGCCGTTTCGTCCTCGGCCTCGGCACCCAGGTGCGCGCCCACATCGAGCGTCGCTACGGGTTCCGCTGGTCGGCACCGGCCCCGTGGGCCCGGGACTACATCGGTGCCATGCGGGCGGTGTGGGACTGCTGGCAGACCGGGGAGCCGCTGCACTTCGAGAGCGAGCACTACAACCTCAACCTGATGGTGCCGCTGTTCAACCCCGGGCCCATCGAGCACCCGCGCATCCCGGTGCACCTCGCCGCCATCGGTCCGAATATGTGCGCCGTGGCCGGCGAGGTGGCGGACGGTATCCGTCTGCACCCGGTGTGCACCGCCAAGTTCATCGACGAGGAAGTCGTCCCGAACCTGGCCCGGGGTGCCACCCGGGCAGGCCGGAACCCCCGCGACGTCGAGATCTGCCTCAAGCCGCTGATCGCCACGGCACCCGATGCCGAGAAGCTCGAGCGGGTCGTGCGCACCGTCCGGGCCCGGGTGGCGTTCTACCTGTCCACCCCGTCCTACCGGGTGGCCTTCCGGACCCTTGGCTGGGAGGACATCGCGGAGCAGGCCTCGGTGCTGTCGCGTGCACAGCGCTGGGAGGAACTGCCCGGCCTGGTGCACGACGAGATGCTGCACACCGTGGCCACCGTGGGCACCTACGACGAGATCGCCGGGAAGCTCAACGAACGTTTCGCCGACCGGGTCGACCGGCTCGAGTTCTCGGTGCCGGTGAACGGACCGGCCGACGCCGAGGCGTTCCGGGCGATCCTCGCCGAGCTGCGCTGACCGAGACCGAGACCGAGACCGAAACCGAGACCGGCCGTCGGCACGGCCCCGCAGCTCGCTCAGGTACCGATCGGCGTGGCCATGTCCGTGGCGATCTGCCCGGCGGTGAGGGCCTCGCTGTAGACGCGGACCTCGTCGAGGTCGCCGTCGAACCAGGCGGCCGCGAACCGATTCCCGCCGATCCGCAGCGGACCGCTGCCCTCGGTGATGGTGCCGGTCAGCGCTCGTTGAGCCGCAAGGGTGCCGTTCACGTAGATCTTCAGCGTGCTCTGGTCCCACGTGGCGGCCACATGGGACCAGGTGTTGGCCGGCAACGCCGGGGAGCCTGTGGCCCGAAGGGTGGTAGCGGCCTTGGCGATGACCGACGGTCGGGCCACCGTGGCCGTTCGCTGATCCAGCACCCACCCGGTGGTGGCGAAGCGCTCCTTGGCCACGATCGTGCGGGCCCCGGTGGTGATCCGCGGCCGCACCCACGCCTCGACGGTGAAGCCCGTCTTGCCGGACAACGCCGTGTCATGGGGCACCAGCACGTAGTCGCTGTTGCCGTCGAAGCGCATGGCCGCGCCGTACTTGCCGTCGGCGATGGGCAGTGCTCCGGTGACCGTGCCGCCGTGGCCGTTGCCCGAGCCGTCGGGCACCGAGGTGCCGCTCACGGACTCGAACCCGTACGCCAACGCCGGCGCCGGCCCGGTCGACACCGCGAAGGTGGCGGTATAGGTGACCGGCGACGTGCCGACCACGACGTCGTGGACCCGGCTACCGAGGTCCGACCAGCTCGCGAAGTCGTAGGTGACGCCCGAGAGGCTCTGCGGCGTGGCGACATCGATCGTGTGCTCCGAACCGGCGATCACCGTGCTGGCGAACGGCGTCGTCCCGGTGTGGCCGTCGATGGTGGCCTGCAGCCCCGGCGGAGACGAGTCCAACGTCGCCTCGGTGGTCTGCGGGTACAGGTTCAACGACGTCGTGCCCGACAACCCCGAGTTCGCCCGGGCGGTCAGCCGCAGCTCGAGGTACGCCGGGTACTCGTGATCGGGTGCCGCGAAGGTGCCCGAGGCCACGCCGGCGTAGGTCGACAGCGGGTGGATGTGGCAGTCGTCGAGCGTCTTGCAGTGATGCAGGATCAGCTCCCAGGTGAGCGTCGAGGCGTTCATCGGGTTGCCGTTGTCGGTGGCCGAGCCGCTGAAGTCGAGCGTGTCACCGACCTGCCAGGTCGTGCCGGTCGCCGGGGTCGTGATCGTCGGGACCGGAGGTGTGCCGACGGTGATGACGACCGGCGTGATGGAGGACTTCCCGTGGTTGTCCGACACCCGCAGCCGCGCCGTGTACACCCCGTTGCTCGGGTAGGTGAACGACGCCGTGACCGCCGAACCGTCATCGAAGGCGTTGTCGCCGTCGAGATCCCACGCGTAGCTCAGCACGTCGCCGGGCGTACCGGGCAGCGAGCTCGCCCCGGTGAAGTTCACCGTGAGGGGCGCGGCACCACTCGTCGGCGTGGCCTGGGCCACCGCCTGTGGACCGGGCGTCCCACCGGGGTAGGAGATCCGGTAGACCTTGCCCCCGCCGCCGGTCATGCCGTACAGGCTGAGCATGAAGATGTCGCCGTTCGGGCCGGCCTCGAGATCGATGATCGGCTCACCGGAGAAGATCGTGGACAACTTGGTCGGATCGGGCAGGCCGTCGAGACCCGCCCCCATGACGAACACGCACTGGTGGGCGTAGTCGGAGAAGAACAGGGCGTTCTGGTACTCCGCGGGGTAGCGGTTTCCGCTGTAGAACGCCATACCGGACACCGACGACGACGACGACGGGCAGGTGTCGGCGGGGTAGAGCGGGGTCTGGTGCCGGTACTTGTAGAACGGCATCTGCACCGCCGAGGACGGCAGCGAGGTGCACAGGTTGAGCCCGAGCTGGAAGCGGGCCTCGTTGCCCTCGAAACACGGCCAGCCGTAGTTCCAGGGCTGGCCCACCGGCGGGGTGGCGATCCGGTTGATCTCCTCCCAGGTGTCCCAGCCGACCTCGCCGATCCAGATCTCGTTGGTGCCGGGGCGGGTGGTGAGCCGCCACGGGTTGCGGTGCCCGAAGGAGTAGATCCGCCGGGCGTTCAGATCGCTGCTCGCCGCCAACGGGTTGCCCGGAGCCCCCAACCCGGTGTCGGGGTCGATCCTGATCACCGCGCCGGCGAGCCCGGTCGGGTCCCCGGTGGTCCGCACGTCCTGGGCCCGCAGCGCGCCACCTTCGGCGGTGGGCACCTTCGGGGCCACCCCGACCGCAGTCGGCGGATCACCACAGGCGTTGGGGTGATAGCCCTTCTGGCCGAAGTCGGTTCCCGACGGTGTGGAGCCCTCACCCGAGGACGCGTACAGGTAGCCGTCCAGACCGAAGGTCAGGTCACCGGTTCCGTGGCTGGTCCACTGGTGGCACCAGTCCTCGACCAGGATCTGCTCGAGCCCCGCCTTGTTGGTCGTCGCCAGCATCCTCGAGATGCGGCCGGAGCCGGTGCACTCGTTCGGCAGGGACGGCACCTCCGGGGTCGAAGCCGGACAGCGATCGGGGTTGGTCTTGACCGGGTTGTACACCGGTGGGGTCGCGCCCATCGGCCCGTCCTTGGCGTAGAAGACGTACACCCACTTCTTGGTCGGGTCGGTCGCCCAGCGCGGATCGAGCGCCAGGCCGAGCAGCCCGCGGTTGTCGTAGGCGAAGGTCTGGTCGCGCAGGTCCGCGAACACCGTGGCGGTGGTGTCGCTGGCGTTGTCGAACACCTTGATGATGCCGGACATCTCGGTGACGAAGATCCGACCGTCCGGCGCGATCTCCAGGTTGGTCGGTGTGTTGATGTTCTTCATCAACATCGTGATGGTGAACCCGGCCGGTGCCGCGCTCGCAGGACTCGCCGGACCCGCCATGATCGCCGCAGAGGCCACCATCGCGCACGCGACGACGAGCACCGCCCAGAACCTGATCCGCATGTCTGCCTCCGCCTGGCACGAACCTGCTCAGTGTCTAGCAGCGGCCACCCCGTTGACCGGTGCACCGACATCGAACTGCAGCACAGCAACGACGAAAGTCCCTGCCCCCGGACCCGCCGACAGCCCCTCGACCATGGCGATCGTCACACGGATCACGAGACGTGCCCCGACGCGGACCGTCCGTGGCAGCCGCCGGGTGTCGGACCGCGCCGGGCACGGGACGGTCAGCCGTGCACGCCACCGTCCACGGTGAACGCCTGGCCGGTGCAGTAGCTCGACCGCTCGCTCGCCAGGAACAACGCCATCTCGGCGATGTCCTCGGGGCGGCCGAGACGCTTGATCGGCTGACGCGACGCGATCTTGTCCTCCTTGCCGCTCACCATCGACTCGATCATGTCGGTGACGATGGCGCCGGGATGGATCGAGTTCACCCGGATGCCGTGCTTGCCGAACTCCTTGGCCACCGTCTTGGTCATCCCGGTCACCGCCCACTTGGTGGCCACGTAGGCCGCGGCCCCGAAGCCGCCCTCGAGCCCGGCGATGGACGAGGTGTTGATGATGGACCCGCCGTTGCCTGCGGCGATCATCGCCTTGCCGGCGATACGCATCCCCAGGAACACCCCGGTCTGGTTGATGGCCACCGTCTGGTTCCACTGCTCGGTGGAGGTGTTGAGCAGCTGGGCGGGCCGGAAGATCCCGGCGTTGTTCATCAGCACGTCGAGCCGGCCGTGACGGGCGATCACCGCAGCCACCACCGACTCCCACTCCTGTTCGGAGGACACGTCGAGGTGCAGATACTCGCAGCCCAGCTCACCCGCCGTACGCTCACCCGCCTCGTCGAGCACGTCGGTGATCACGACCCTCGCCCCCTCGCGGACGAAGAACGCGGCCTCGGCCGCCCCTTGGCCGCGCGCCCCGCCCGTCACCAACGCCACCTTGCCGTCGAGCTCTCCCATGGTCTCCCCCTTCACGCTGCCGGCCTCGCCGGCGCCGAGGGCACTCTGGCACGAACGGGACGGGCCCGGTGCCACCAGGCGACGTCGACGGCCGGACCGGGCCCGGCTCAGCCGCGCATGCTGCGCCGTTCCCCCGCCGGGTTGGTGGCCGGGCCGTAGTAGCCGGAGGTGAAGCCGGGCTCGCTGCTGAACGGCACGGCCGCAGCATCGGTCACGAACTGCCGGTACAACGCCACCATGCGATCCTCGGCGGCGTAGTCGTAGGGGTCCTCGATCACCCGGTCGACCGCTGCGGAGTCGGCGGCGAGGTGCTCCATCTGCCAGCGAATGGTACGACGCAGTCCCTCGAGCGGATCGACGAGGTCGCGGTAGCCCAGCTCGGAGCGGATCAGGCCGGCGTCGACCACCCGGTGATGGGCGGTGTTGTTCTGGATCGTGCCACGGGTGGACCGGGCGACCTCGTAGGGCAACGACACCAGCTCCATCCGGTGACCGGTCTCGTCCATGACCACCTCGGCCACCTGGGCCAGCGTGAACTGGTAGTCGTCGGTGACGTTGTAGACCCGGCCGGCGGAACGGTCGATCTGGTCCACCGCCAGCAGCACCGCGTGGGCGGCGTTCTCGACGAACGCATGGCTGAACAGGGTCAGACCGCCCTCCGCCACGATCAGGTACGGCCGGCGGTCCAGCGCCCGGCGCACGATCGGCCACTCGCGCGGGATCACCTGATTCGGCCCGTAGATGTACGGGTAGCGGAAGTGGGTGGCGTCGGGGTGACGCTCGAAGGTCTGCTGCTCGCTCTCGTAGATACGGCGGATCTTCTGGGTCACCTCCGGACCGGCGGCGGCGTTCGCCTCGTAGCAGGGAATCTGCATCCCGGCCGGGAAGCAGTCGCCGGCGTTGCCGAAACCGGGATAGACCGGGATGCCGCCGATGGAGAACACCCGGGGGGTGCGCCCGACGAGCACCTCGGTGATCATCCGCAGCCGACCGTACATGGCGAACACGACGTCCCAGTTGCGGGTGCCCAACCCCTCACGGAACGATGCCTCGTCGAAGGGATCGGCGTGGATGTGGGGGACGACGGACTGCGGCGGGAGCGTGTCGACCTCGTGCCGGCCGGTGTGCAGGATGGTGACGTCGTGACCGCGCGCCACCAGCCCGTTCACGATGAGCGGCCCGCTCGGCCCTGTTCCCCCGATGACCAGAATCTCCATCGCGGGGACCCTAGTCGGCACCGCGGAGCGGCTCAGACCGCCCGGATGGCGTCGGCAACCGGCTGCAGCCGTTCGAGGGCCCGACGGGCATGATCGGCCGAGGACGGCCGGGCCATGATCGTGAGCTGGTCGACGCCGGCCTCGCGATAGGCCTCGATCATCGAGGGGTCGAACCGGTCGGGATGGACCTGCACCGTCACCTCGATGTCGGCCATCGAACGGCCCGCCGCCTCGGCCCGCTCGGTCAGCTCGGCGACCAGCCGGGCGGTGTCGTCGGGCGACAGGTACCAGCCGAACCACCCGTCGCCGATCCGCACGGTACGGCGCAACGACGCCGCGGCGTGCCCGCCGATGACCAGACGCGGATAGGGCTGCTGCACCGGCTTTGGATGCAGCCGGCAGGGCTCGAAGGACACGAACTCGCCGTCGAAGCTCGACGGGTCGGTGCTCCACAGCTGCACCAGGGCGTCGAGATACTCATCGGTACGGGCGCCGCGTCGTTCCCACGGGACCCCGGCGGCGTCGAACTCCTCGCGCTGCCAGCCGACCCCGACCCCGAAGTCGACCCGACCGCCGCTGAACCAGTCGAGGGTTGCAACTTCCTTGGCGGTGTACGGCAACGACCGCTGGGGCAGCAGGCAGATCCCGGTGGCCAACCGGATGCGGGTGGTGACCGCGGCGGCCCAGCCGAGCACGATCAAGGGGTCGGGCATGCCCTCGTCGGGCTGGATGGGGATCCGCCCGTCCTCCGATCCGGGATAGGCCGGGGTGTAGGCATCGAAGAACGCCAGGTGCTCGCCCACCCACAGCGAGTCGTAGCCGCGTTCCTCGGCGTCGCGGGCCGTGGCGGTGACCACGTCCGGGGTGCAGCGGGGGGTGACGAAGACGCCGAACAGACCGACTTTCATGGCCGCCGACGGTAGCCCCGGACCCGCACGGTGGGCAGCATCGGGCCACTCAGTAGCCGCGGTCCCAGTCGATCACGTTGTCGAGCGGACGGCCCTCGACCAGCGCCTCGAGGTTGCGTACGAACAACTCCACCGGACGGCCCGGCCGCACGTCGGCGCCGCCGGAGACGTGCGGGGTGATCAGCACGTTCGGGTGGGACCACAGTGCCTGCGGCGGGGCATGGTCGAACTCGCCGACGTAGACGTCGAGCGCCACGCCGCGCAGCCGGTCCAGGGCGCCCACCAACGCCGCCTCGTCGATGATCTCACCGCGAGCCACGTTGACCAGCACCGTACCGTCGGGCATGGCGGCGAGGGCCTCGGTGCCGATCAGGCCGTGGGTCTGCGGGGTCCACTGGCAGCACACGGCGACGAAGGTGGACCGGGCCAGCAGGGCGGGCAACTCCTCGGGGCCACCGACGTGGTCGAAGCCGTCCGGCACCGAGGCACCGGCGCTCGACCGGGTGCCCACCACGTGCATGCCGAGCGCCGCGCAGAGCCGTCCAACCTCCTGGCCGATCCCGCCGGCGCCGACCACGCACACCGTCTTGGCCGCCAGCTGGACCGGGCGGTACGCGAAGCGGTCGAAGGCACCGGCCGAGCGCTCGGCCGGCGCCCGGTGCAGCTCACGGGCGAAGCTCAGGAACGTCGCCACGACGTACTCGGCGATGGCCAGGGTGTTGCCCAGACCGCGGGACGTGCTCACCGTGATGTCGCTGCCCCACAGGTCGCAGCGGTGCAGGTTGCTGGCACCCGCCGGGGTCTGGTGCACCCAACGCAGACGCGGGGCCCGTGCCCGCAGGTCGACCGGGACCGGGAACCCGGCCAGGATCACATCGGCCTCCGCCAACAGGGCATCGCGTTCGTCGCGGGTGCCGTGACCGGCCGCTCCGGCCGGCAGGTAGGAGTCGGCGACGTAGTCGCCCCAGGTCGCCCGGATCTCGCCGTCGAACCAGCCCGGGGCAAGGGTCAGCACCACCCGGTCGTCGACCGCCTCGATGGCACGGCGGGCCTCGGTGGCCAACGGGACGAGCGACAGGACTCGCACCGGTTGGGCCGCTGGTTCGGAGGACGGGGGGTCGGACACGGCGAGAGTGTAGGTCCGCACCGTACGGACGGGGCCGGGCGGACGGGGCGGGCGGGGCGGACGGGGCGCGCGATCCCGCTACGGTGCTGCCACACGGCCCGGCGCGGGTCGTCGCACAGCCCTCCACCACCGGCCCAGCGGCCCCGGCACAGCGAGACCACGTGAGCACCCCCGCCAGCCTCCCGCCCTCCGTCGCAGCCCGCCTGGATGCGGTCGACATCACCACGATGCCCCGCTACATCCAGCAGGGCTATCCCTGGGCCGACTGGGACCTGCTGCGCGAGGTCGCGCCGGTCTACCGCTACGAGGGCCGGGCTCGCTTCGACCCGTTCTGGGCGGTCACCCGCTACGACGACGTCCGCTACGTGTCGAGCCATCCCGAGACCTTCTCCAACACCGGCGTGGTGCGCCTCGACACCGTCCGCGGCCTCGCCGCGCTTGAGAACTACCGCCGCCGCCGGGCCGAACGCCACGGCTGGGACCCCGACGAACCGCTCGACCTGGTGTACACCGACCGCCCCCTGCACCTCGACCTGCGCTCGATGGCGGTGCGCCGGTTCACCCCGCGGGCCATGAACCGTCTGGCGGCGCACCTCGACGAGCTGGCCGTCGGCTTCGTCGCCGAGTTCGTCGAGCACGCCCGACGGGTCGCACCGGAGCCGCTCGACCTGGTCGAGCACCTGTCGGTGGGCCTGCCACTGGCCACCATCTGCGGCCTGCTCGGCGTGCCCACCGACGACTGGCCGACCATCCACCGCTGGTCCGACCAGACCCTGCTGCCACCGGACATGAGCCACCCCGATGTACGCCCGGGCGAGACCCCGGCCGACGTCCGTCGCCGGGCCGGTCAGGAGTACCACGAGTACCGCCAGGGTCTCATCGACCGGGCCCGGATGCGCGCCGCAAGAGCGGCGAGCGATGACGAGACCGGCGCAGCGCGGACCACGGACGACTTCGACCTGCTCACCGTGCTGGCGTCGGCCACGATCGACGGCGAGCCGCTCGACGACCAGCGCTTCCACGGGTACGTCGAGCTGCTCGTCGGCGGCGGTAACGAGACCACCCGCAACACCATCACCGGCGGGGTGCGGGCACTGCTCGAACACCCCGATCAGGCCGGTCGCCTCGCCGCCGACCCGGCCGGCCTGGCCGAGACCGCCGCCGAGGAGATCCTGCGCTGGGTCTCGCCCGTCATCCAGTTCGCCCGCACCGCGACGGTCGACACCGAGCTCGGCGGTCAGGCGATCGCTGCCGGCGACACCGTGGTGCTGTGGTACCCGTCGGCCAACCGCGACGAGCGGCAGTTCGCCGACCCGTACCGCTTCGACATCGGCCGCCACCCGAACTCCCACGTGGCGTTCGGTCACGGCGACCATTTCTGCCTCGGCGCCAACCTGGCCCGGTGGGAACTACGAGCGGTCTTCCGCGCGCTGGCACCGCACCTGGGTCACCTGGAGTTGGCCGGCGAACCCGAACGGATGCCGGGCCTGCACGTCGGAGCGGTACGGCGACAGCTGGTGCGTTGGATCGGCTGACGGGTGCTCACCCGTTCAGTCCGCCTCAGCGACCCCCGAGGCCGCCGCCAGGAAGCGTTGCACCGCACGGGCCTGTTCGCGCCGCAGCAGCCCGGGCAGGTCGACCGGGTCGTGGTCGGCGTCGACCAGCCGGGCGAAGATCGGCCGCAGGGCGTCCTGCTGGACCCGCAGGAACGCGGTGTTGTCGAGGCCGGCACGTTCCCGCAGCAGCAGCTTCAGCAGCCCTTCGGTCCGCACGTCGCGGATGTGCTCGACCGGCGTGTCCAGCCAGCACGCCACCACGCGACTGCCCTCCGGCGTCACCGCCAGGATCACCTTGCCCTGGCCCCGGCCCGGCGCCAGTCCTCGGCGTTCGAGCAGGCCCTTGGCCACCAACTGCTCGACCGCCCGGTAGGTGAGCTGGCGGCTCAGCGACCACACCGCGCCGAGCTCTGCGTCCGGCTCGAGTTCCTTGACGATGCTCCAGCCGTGGGTCGCCCCCGTCGCGGCCAGGCTGAGACAGACCGCTTCGGCGAGGGACAGGGCGACCGAGGGCCGCCCAGCTGCTGGCGGTGATGCATCCACCGCGCCCGGCGACCGTCCGGCATCGGCGGCTGGTCGAGGCGTCATCGCCCCACGCTACCAGCCAACCTTCGAATAGTCATTTATTGACTAATTGGTCTCCGGTTCCCTACCGTTCGGCCATGCACCGCCGTCGATCCCGCCTGCCGGCGGCGCTGCTGGTACTGGTCGCTCTGTGGGCGAGCGCAAGCTGTGCCGGCGGTTCAGGAGACGGCGTGGATTCCCGCGGTTCCGCGGGCGGCGCCGACCGCACGATCGTGGTGTTCGCCGCTGCTTCGCTGACCGGCGCCTTCACCGAGATCGGGCAGCGGTTCGAGGCCGAGCATCCCGACACGACCGTCACCTTCAACTTCGCCGGGTCGTCCGCCCTGGCGACCCAGCTCGCCGAAGGGGCGCCGGCGGACGTGTTCGCCGCCGCCGACGAGGCGACGATGGCCAAGCTGGCCGCAACCGGTGGCGTCGCCGGATCGCCCACTGTGTTCGCCACCAACGAGCTCGCCATCATCGTCGCCCCGGGCAACCCGAAGGCCGTACGGTCCCTCGCCGATCTCGCCCGGCCCGGTCTGCTCGTGGTGCTCGCCGCGCCGCAGGTACCGGCCGGGACCTACACCCAACAGGCGCTGGGCCGGGCCGGGGTCACCCTCGCCCCGGTCAGCCGGGAGAACGACGTGAAAGCCGTGGCGGCCAAGGTGGTCTCGGGCGAGGCGGACGCCGGGATCGTCTACCGCACCGATGTCGAGGCCGCCGGCGGGCGCGCCGCCGGCGTGGCCATCCCGGCGACGTTCAACGTCACCGCGCGCTACCCGATCGCCGTCACCACCCACGCCCCCGACCCTGACGACGCCGCGGCCTTCGTGGCGATCGTGGCGGGCCCGGTGGGTCAGGACATCCTGGCTCGCGCCGGGTTCGGACCGCCGTGACGCCACGGCCCACGAGGCGACCGGCCGGCAGCCGGCGGCGAACCTCCGGCGAGCGGTTGCCCTGGCCGGCGCTGCTGCTCGCCGTCGTCGCCATCGCCTTCTTCGCCCTGCCGCTCGTCGGGCTGTTGTGGCGGGCCCCTTGGTCGCAGACCGGGAGGATCCTGACCGACCCGGCGCTGCGTCAGGCCCTACGCCTGTCGTTGGTCTGCTCGCTGTGGGCGACGTTGCTGTCGCTGGTGTTCGGTGTACCGCTGTCGTGGTTGCTGGCCCGCATCCATTTTCCCGGCCGGTCCTTCGTGCGGGCGCTGTGCACCCTGTCGATGGTGGTGCCGCCGGTGGTGGGAGGCGTGGCGTTGTTCGCCGCGCTCGGCCGGCGGGGGCTGGTGGGCCAGTGGTTGGACCGCTGGTTCGACCTCCGTCTGCCGTTCTCGACGGCCGGCGTCGTCGTGGCACAGACCTTCGTCGCCATGCCGTTCCTGGTGCTCACCGTCGAATCCGCCCTGCGCCAGCACGATCGCCGGCTCGAGGACGCAGCACGAACCCTCGGCGCGTCCGGCTGGTACACGTTCCGCCGTGTGACCCTTCCGGCGGTGCGTCCGGCCGTGGTGGCCGGTGCGGTCCTGGCCTGGGCCCGGGCCCTCGGCGAGTTCGGCGCCACCATCACCTTCGCCGGCAACTTCCCGGGCCGCACCCAGACACTGCCCATCGCCACCTACCTCGCCCTCGAGACCGACCCGGCCGACGCCGTCATGCTGTCGCTGGTGCTCATCGCCACCTCGTTCGCGGTGCTCGTCGGCTTGCGCGACCGTTGGCTGGGCGCCGGCGAGGCCATGGTCGCCATCGACCCCGAGGCTTCACGGTGACGCCGGGCGGGCTGTCGGAGCAGGCACGACGGAGGTGGCGGTGAGCCTCGAGCTATCCGGCCGGGTCCGTCAGGGATCCTTCGAGCTCGATGTCGAGCTCAGCGTGGACAGCGGCGAGACGGTAGCGCTGCTCGGCCCGAACGGTGCGGGCAAGACCACGCTGCTGCGGGTCCTCGCCGGCCTGCAAGCCCTCGACGACGGCGTGCTCCGTCTCGACGGGCGCACCCTCGACGACGCATCCGGCGACGTGTTCGTCCCACCCGAACGGCGTCCCATCGCCGTGGTCTTCCAGCAGTACCTGCTCTTCCCGAACCTCTCGGCCTTGGAGAACGTGGCGTTCGGGCTGCGGGCACGGGGCACGCCACGGGCGGAGGCCCGCCGTACCGCCGCCGGCTGGCTGGACCGGGTCGGGCTCGCGTCGATGGGCCGGCGACGACCGGATCAGCTGTCGGGAGGCCAGCAACAGCGGGTGGCCCTGGCGCGTGCGCTGGCCACCGAACCGGCGCTGCTGCTGCTCGATGAGCCGCTCGCCGCGCTCGATGCCGCCACCCGCAACGACGTCCGCCGTGACCTGCGTCAGCACCTCAGCGGGTTCGCCGGCATCCGGCTGCTGATCACCCACGACCCGCTCGATGCCCATGCCCTCGCCGATCAGGTCATCGTGCTGGAGGAGGGCCGGATCACCCAACGGGCCACGTTGGCCGAGATCACCGCCCATCCACGCTCCCGCTACGTGGCCGAGCTGGTGGGCGTCAACCTGCTGCACGGCACGCTGCGCGGCGGGACGCTGGTCCTCGACGGCGGTGCCGAGCTGATCGGCGCGGAGGCCGGGCTCGCCGACGGACCGGTGCGCGCCGTGATCCGCCCCCAGGCGATCTCGTTGCACGCCGACCGTCCCCACGGCAGCCCGCGCAACGTGTGGAGCGCCACGGTGGCCGAACTCGACCGGCACGGGGACCGGGTCCGGGTCCGTCTCGACGGCCCGATCGCCGCCACCGCCGAGGTGACCGCCGCCGCCGTCGCGGAGCTCGGCCTGCACCCCGGCGACCCGGTGTGGGCCTCGGTCAAGGCGACCGAGCTCGACATCACCCCGGCCTGACCGGTTGGTCGTCCGATCGACGGCGCGCACGTGCCCGGCGAATCGACGGCGAATCGTTGCGCGCGGCGAATCGACGGCGAATCGCCCCGAGGAAGTCCCGGGCGACGGGTCCACCCCGGGCCGACGGTGAACCTTCGGCCCGGGCCCGGCGAGTCGAAGGGCTCTCCCCCGCCATCGACGGAACTGCCAGGGTGCACGCATCACGATCGGGAGCACGCCCATGGACCTGTTCAGCCGGATCGCCGACAGCGAGCACGAGCAGGTGCTCTTCGGCTACGACGCCGCCTCGGGCCTGCGGGCCATCGTGGCCATCCACTCCACGCAGCTCGGGCCGGCGCTCGGCGGTACTCGCTTCTACCCCTACGCAGACGAGGGCGATGCCCTTGCCGACGCCCTCCGGCTCAGCCGGGCGATGACCGCCAAGGCCGCTGCAGCAGGGCTCGACCTCGGCGGGGGCAAGGCCGTCATCATCGGCGACCCGCGCCGCATCAAGTCGGAGCGGCTGATCCGGGCGTTCGCACGACAGGTCCACAGTCTCGGCGGCCGCTACATCACCGCCGAGGATGTCGGGACGTCCACCGCCGACATCGACCTGATGCGCCGCGACACCCCCCATGTCGTGGGGCTGAGCACCGCACTCGGCGGCTCCGGTGACCCGTCACCCGCCACGGCGATCGGCGTGGTGCACGCCATGCGGGCCGTGGCCGAACGTCTCTGGGACAACGATGACCTCGGCGGCCGGCACATCGTCGTGGCCGGTGTCGGCAAGGTCGGCTCGGCCTTGGCCCGGGCTCTCGCCGAGGCCGGAGCCCGGGTGACGGTGGCCAACCGAACCCCCGGCGTCGCCGAGCGGCTCGCCGGCGAGATCGGGGCCGACGTCGTCCCCTTCGCCGGCAGCCACGCCACCACCTGCGACCTGTTCGCGCCCTGCGCCCTCGGCGGCGTCCTCGACGCCGTCTCCATCGGACAGCTGCGCTGTCGCGCCGTGGTCGGCTCGGCCAACAACCAGCTGTCCTCGCCGGCGATGGCCCGCCTCATCGAACAGCGCGGCATCGCCTACGGCCCGGATTTCGTGGTCAACGCCGGTGGTCTGATCAACGCCGCCGAGGAACGGACCGGCTACGACGGCGCTCGTGCGGCCGCAGCCGTGGCAACGATCCGCCAGACCACCCGCAGCGTGCTCGAACGGGCCGAGCGGGAACACCTCACCTCGGCCGACGCCGCCCTGCGCCTCGCCGAGGACCGCATCGCCGCCATCACCGCCATCCGCCCGCCCCGCACCTGACGCGCCGACCACGCCAGACGCCCGCCGGGTCGGCCCGTCCGCAGCTGCATCGAGACCTGCCACTACGCTGCGGCGATCGAGCCAGCACGCCCTTCCGTCTCCCCCATCGCCGTTCCCGATTGCTCCCGTGCGGCCCGGTTGCTCGTCCTTGCGTTCGCGACGCTGTGCACGCTCGTGTTCGCCCGACCGGCGGGCGCCGACGACTCGACGCCGGGCCCTGCGCCCGCCCTCGAGGCCCGCTCCGAGGACGTGCGGACCCTGCTCGAGCGCTACCGCCCGGTCATCATGATCAAGACCCAGGAAAAGCCGTGCAGCAACGACGGCGAGGCCTTCCGGCCGATCTCACCGAACGACGTGCTCGACGATCGGCAGATCGCCCTGCGACAGGTCGGCGCCTCCGATCCGGTCGCGCAGTGGGGCCCGGACCCTGCAGCGCTCGCCGGGCTCAACGGCGGGTTCTACCTCGACTTCCCGGGCAACGCCCTGCAGCCCGGCTGCATCTACGAGTCCGACAGCGAACAGCTCGAGGCGGGCAAGGACCCCGTGGTCCTCGGCCGGGTGGTGAAACAGGCCGACGAGCCGGACCACCTCGTCGTCCAGTACTGGATCTACTGGTACTACAACGACTGGAACAACAAGCACGAGAGCGACTGGGAGGGTATCCAGCTCGTCTTCGATGCCGCCTCCGTCGCCGAGGCCCTGACCCGCGCCCCGGTGGCGACCGGCTATGCCCAGCACGACGGCGGCGAATCGGCCGAGTGGACCGACGACAAGGTCGGCAAGGTCGGCGACCGGCCGGTCGTGTACTCCTCGCGTGGATCCCATGCGAGCTACTACGGGTCGTCGCTGTTCCTGGGTCGGGGCGCCGCCGAGGGGTTCGGCTGCGACAACACCGACGGGCCGTCCACCCGCCTCGACCCCGTCGTGGAGGTGCTGCCCACCCGGGCGGTCGACGCCGAGGGCTCGACGGCATGGCTGACCTTCCGGGGCCAGTGGGGCGAGCTCGGCGAAGGGCCGAACAACGGGCCGACCGGCCCGACCACCAAGATGCGCTGGGACCGGCCGATCGACTGGCAGCACACCCTGCGCGCCAACGCCTTCATCGTTCCGGCGGGAGACACCAGCAGCGAGCAGCTGGTGGCGACGTTCTGCCGGATCTCGGCGTGGGGCTCGAACCAACTGATCAGCTTCCAGTACTCACCGGCCAAGTTGCTGGTCGTCCTGGGCCTGCTGGGGGTCAGCATCAGGCTCCTCGTCGGTGCAACCGGCTGGAGCGCCTGTCCCCCGCTGCCGGTCCTGCGTCGTCGCCGCATCGGCCAGATGCTGCGGGGCGGGCCGGCGCTGTTCCGGCGTCATCCGCTGGAGTTCGGGCTGCTCGCCCTGGTGGCACTGCCCGTCGGTCTGCTCACCGCCCTCGCCGGGACGGTCGTCGCCCATCTCCCCTTCGTCGGGGCGTTGGTCCTCACCGACAACGGCTCCTCGCCGGACCTCGCGACGGCCACCATCCTGTCGGCCCTGGCGACGTTGGTGTCGGTGAGCCTGATCTCGGGCGCCGTTGCCCACCTGCTGCGCGATCCGACGGGCCGGATCGGGCCACCCTCGGAGTCGCTACGGACGGTCCTCCGCCGGCTCCCGGAGCTGCTGATGACCGCGGTCCCGGCGATCGTGCTGGTCATCGCGCTGTCCTTCAGCGTGATCGGCTTGCCGCTGGCGCTGTGGCTCACCGTCCGCTGGAGTTTCCTCAGCCAGACCGTGGTCCTCGACGGCCTGCGCGGCATCCCCGCCTTGCGCGGGAGCAGCAAGCTGGTGCGCGGCCGGTGGTTCCAGACCGCGGCCGTGGTCGGCACGGTCACGCTGGTCATGCAGACCGTGGGGGTCGTCGTCAGCCTGCTGGCACTCGTTGCGTTCACCGGCATGCCGTTGTGGCTGCTGGCCGGCCTCGGCACCTTCGTGCAGCTCCTGCTGGTGCCGCTGTGCTCGATCGTGCTGTGCCTGCTGCACGGCGACGCCGTCGCCAACGAACGCGAGCACCGCACAGCGGACGACGCGGACGGCGCCGGGACCGCGACGGCCCCGCCCGCCGCACCGGTCGCGTAACACCGGCAGCACCGGTCTCGTCCCGCCCTTCGGGCCGGCAGCGGGCCGAACCGCTACGGTCGACGGCCGATGGCCGACCTGCTTGCCTACGACGAGTTCGGGCTGTTCCACGAGAACGCCGCCGAGTTCGGGCTCCCCTACGACCACCCGCCACTGGTGCGACGCCAGTCGGTCGCGCTTCCCGATGGGCGGACGCTGTCTGCGCTGGTGTGGGGGGACCGCCCACCGGAGCTGGTGCTGATCCACGGCGGGGCCCAGAACGCCCACACCTGGGACACCGTGGCCCTGGCCCTGGACCGTCCGCTGCTCGCCGTCGACCTGCCCGGCCACGGCCACTCCGGCGATGTCTCCCCGCTCGGCACCGGCCGGCTCCGTGCCGACAGCCTGGCGGACGACGTCGCCGTGGCGATCGCGGCCCTGGCCCCCGGCGCTGCGGCCGTGGTCGGCATGTCCCTCGGCGGGATGACCGCCATGTGCCTCGCCGACCGCTACCCCGACCTGGTGCGTCGGCTGGTCCTGGTCGACGTGACCCCCGGGGTGACCGCAGCCAAGGCCAAGGCCATCACCGACTTCGTCAACGGTCCCGCCACCTTCGCCGACTTCGACGCCATCCTGGCCCGTACGGTGCAGCACAATCCCACCCGTAGCGTCTCGTCGCTGCGCCGCGGCATTCTGCACAACGCCGTCCAGCAGCCCGACGGCAGCTGGGTCTGGCGCCACCGCCGCTTCGCCGCGGCGGCACCGGCCACGGCCGCCACCGGCACGGAACGGCCCGACTACGGCCCGCTGTGGGACCGTCTGGGCTCGGTGCGCATGCCGGTACTGCTGATCCGGGGCATGCGGCCGCAGTCGGTCGTCGACGATGCCGACGAGGACGAGTTCCGTCGCCGGCTCCCCGACGCCGAGGTTGCCCGGATCGCCGACGCCGGCCACAGCGTGCAGGGCGACACGCCGTTGGAGTTGGCCGCACGCATCGAGCAGTTCGCGCCCCGGTAGGGCAGAGCGGCCGCCGGCCGGACAGCCGGGCCGACCGCTGCCTGCAGCCTCAGCGCATGCCGGGCCAGCGGGAGAACTCGGTGTAGGTGTCGTCGCGCACCACCTTGCCGTCGGCGAAGGTCAGCACCACGCAGAACGGCAGGTTCCAGTCGTCGCCCTGGTCGGGGTCGAGCAACACGCCCTCGACGGTCACCACGTCACCGGCGGCATGGGTCCGCTCGACCCGCATCGTCCGTCGGGGCGCCGCAGCCAGCACCCGCCTCTCGAAACGCAACAGTTTCTCGGGGCCCATCACCACACCGCCGAGGAGGGCGTCGGGTGCGTACACCTCGCGCACCAACGTCTCGAGGTCGTGGTTGAAGGTCTCCTCCCACCGCTGCACGGCGGCGAGGTTGATGGCGGTCTGATCGGGCATGACGGGTCCCCCTCTGGCTCGCCGCCCACCCTAGAGCCAAGGGCGGACGACGAGCCCGGGAGCAGCGAGCAGGAACCGCTCGCAGATTCCGATCAGAGGGTGTTGGTGATCGCCCCGGTCTCGGCGCCCTGCACCAACTTGGCGTACTTGCCGAGCACACCGGTCGGGTAGCGCGGGGGCAACGGCTGCCAGCCGGCCCGACGGTTCGCCAACTCCGACTCCTCGACCAGCAGGTCGAGCGACTTGGTCGGCACGTCGATACGGACCTGGTCGCCGTCGCGTACGAAGGCGATGGGGCCACCGTCGGCAGCCTCGGGGGCGACGTGGCCGATGCAGAAGCCCCAGGTACCGCCGGAGAAGCGGCCGTCGGTGACCAGGGCGCAGTCGGCGCCACGCCCGGCACCCTTCAACGCGCCGGTGATGGCCAGCATCTCGCGCATGCCGGGGCCGCCCTTGGGTCCTTCCCAGCGGATCACGATGACCGTGCCTGGCTGGATCTCGCCGGCCAGGATCGCGGCCATCGCCCCGTCCTCGCCGTCGAACACCCGGGCCGGACCGGTGAAGGTCAGCTGGTCGGCGGTGAGACCGGCCACCTTCACCACCGCGCCCTTGGGGGCCAGCGAACCGGTGAGGACGTTGATACCACCGGCGGTGTGGATCGGCTTCTCGAGCGGGTGCACCACCACCCCGTCGGGTCCCGGAGGCGCGAGCTCGGCCAGGTTCTCGGCCATGGTCCTGCCGGTCACGGTGAGCACGTCGCCGTGCAGCAGGCCGGCGTCGAGCAGCATCTTCAGCACCACCGGCACGCCACCGACCCGGTCGAGGTCGGACATGTGGAACTGCCCGCCGGGCTTCATGTCGGCGATGTGGGGCACCCGGTCGGCGATCCGGTTGAAGTCCTCGAGCTCGAGCGCCACACCGGCCTCGTTGGCGATGGCCAGCAGGTGCAGCACCGCGTTGGTCGAGCCGCCGAGCGCCGAGGTGACGGCGATGGCGTTCTCGAAGGCCTTCTTGGTCATGATCTTGCGGGGCGTCAGGCCGAGCCGCAGCAGTTCGACCACGGCCTCGCCGGCACGACGGGCGTCCTCCTCGCGGCGGCCGTCGATGGCCGGCGGCGAGGCGGTACCGGGCAGGCTCATGCCGAGCGCCTCGGCGATGGAGCTCATGGTGTTGGCGGTGAACATGCCACCGCAGGCGCCCTCACCGGGGCAGGCGTGCCGCTCGATCTCGGTGAGCTCGGCCTCGCTGATGGTGCCGGCCGCGCAGGCCCCGACGGCCTCGAACACGCTGGTGATGTCGAGTGCCTTGCCGTTGTACTGGCCGGGCATGATCGAGCCGTTGTAGACGAACACGTTGGCCACATCGAGCCGGGCCGCGGCCATGAGCATGGCCGGGATCGACTTGTCACAGCCGGCGAGCCCGACGAACCCGTCGAAGCGCTCGGCGTGGATGACCGTCTCCACGGAGTCACAGATGACCTCACGCGACACCAGCGAGGCCCGCATGCCCTCGTGGCCCATCGAGATGCCGTCGCTGACGGTGATCGTCCCGAACTCCATCGGGAAGCCGCCACCGGCGCGGACCCCGTCCTTGGCGTGCTCCGCCAGCTTGCGCAGGGTCATGTTGCACGGGGTGACCTCGTTCCACGACGAGGCGATGGCGACCTGGGGCTTGACCCAGTCGTCGTCGGTCATGCCGACGGCGCGCAGCATCGAGCGCGCCGGGGCCTTCTGCATGCCGTCGGTGACATCACGCGAACGGGGCTTGATGTCGACGTGGGACTCCCGACCGGAGGGCGTGTTGGACATGGCCCAAACCCTAGTGGGGGGTCTGCGCCGACAGGAGACGGATGACACCTGCACCGGCTGCTCAGCGTGGGATGTCCCCCACGCAGCCCCGAAGGTTCGGCCAGCGAGGACCCGGAGGTCTGCCACCCGGAACGACCCTTGGATCACGTCCCGGGTATCGGGCAGGAACGCCTCGCCGGCCACCAGCGGGTGTGGGTCAGCCGTAAGGTCGACGTGGCCCGGCACTGGCGCGAGCGCCACCCGTTCAGCGGCTGACCTCGGCTCGGCGACCCTGCTCAGCCGGTACGCGCCCGGAGGTTGAGCAACTGGCGGCGGACCATGATCCCGTCGCCGGGGCCCAGGAGCCAGCGTTCGACGAGCCGGCCACCCGGGAGATCGACACGGCTGCGAACCCGGGTCACCAGCCGGGTTCCCTCGCCGTCGGGTCGCAGCTCGAACGCCAGCGTGAAGCCGACCCGGCGCAGCACCGGGCCCGGACCCTGCACCGCGAGCACCAACGCCCTCGGCGGCTCGAGCACCGCGGCCACGAAGTCGATCGGCCCGCCGGGTACCGCGTCACCGGGGCGCAGGCCCTGCCACTGCGGGACGATCCGCATGGCGCTGTGGCGGCCGAGGTTGTCGATCCAGTCGTAGCTGTACCATCCGGCCCGGCCGAACCCCAGTTGCACCAGCCACGGGAACACCGCCTGCGGCGGGGCGGCGAGGTCGATGGACCGGGTGGCCACCAGCCGGGCGTCGCCGACCAACGCGTCGCCCACCACCGGCCCCGCCACCTCTGCCGGTGTCGCACCCCAGTTCTGCAGCAACATCGCGCGCACGCTACGGCCGACC